>NZ_VWWC01000281.1:0-5432 GCF_011753175.1 Burkholderia sp. Cy-637
CTGCGCGGCGGCACGGCCCGCGGCCGGCGCCTGCGCCGCGTGCGCGCGGCCGATCGCGTGGTATTCGATGCCGAGCTCGCGCATCGCGAGCGGCTCGTAGAGATTGCGGCCGTCGAAGATCACCGGCGCCTTCCAGCGCTCGGCCAGGGCCGCGAAGTCGGGGCTCTTGAAGGCCTTCCACTCGGTGACGATCACCAGCGCGTCGGCCTGGTCGGCCACCTCGCCCGCCTCGTCGACGAAGCTCAGGCGTTCGAGCCATTCGGGCTGGCCGGCCAGGTCGAGCGCGAACACGCGGCGCGCCTCGGCGGTGGCCACCGGGTCGTAGGCCCGCACCCGCGCGCCGCGCGAGAGCAGCTCGGCGATCAGCGCGCGGCTCGGCGCCTCGCGCATGTCGTCGGTATTGGGCTTGAAGGCCAGGCCCCAGACGCCGAAGCTGCGGCCGCTCAGGTCCTCGCCGTAGCGCGCCACGATCTTGCGCGCCAGCACCTGCTTCTGCCCGGCGTTGACCTGCGAGACCGCGCGCAGGATCTGCAGCGACTGGCCGCTGGCGTCGGCGGTGCGGATCAGCGCCTCCACGTCCTTTGGGAAGCAGGAGCCGCCGTAGCCGGCGCCTGCGTACAGGAAGTGATAGCCGATGCGCGGATCGGAGCCGATGCCGCGGCGCACCGCCTCGATGTCGGCGCCCACCCGATCGGCGAAATTCGCCAGCTCGTTCATGAAGGAGATGCGCGTGGCCAGCATCGCGTTGGCCGCGTACTTGGTGAACTCAGCCGAGCGCACGTCCATGTAGAGCGTGCGCTCGTGGTTGCGGTTGAACGGCGCGTAGAGCTTCTTCATCAGCTCGCGGGCCTTCTCGCCCGGCACGTCGTCGTCGCAGCCGATCACGATGCGGTCGGGCCGCGCGAAATCGTCCACCGCCGCGCCCTCCTTCAGGAACTCGGGGTTCGAGACCACCGAGAACATGGTGTCGACGCCGCGCGCGGCCAGCTCCGCGGCCACCGTCGCGCGCACGCGCTCGGCGGTGCCGACCGGCACCGTCGACTTGTCGACGATCACCTTGAAGGAGGTCATGTACTTGCCGATGTTGCGCGCCGCGGCCAGCACGTACTGCAGGTCGGCCGAGCCGTCCTCGTCGGGCGGGGTGCCCACCGCGATGAACTGCACGTCGCCGTGCGCCACCGCCGAGGCCACGTCGGTCGAGAAGCGCAGGCGGCCGGCCGCGCGGTTGCGCGCGATGATCTCGGCCAGGCCCGGTTCGTGGATCGGCACGCCGCCGTCGTTGAGCACGCCGATCTTGACGGGATCCACATCGAGGCAGAACACGTCGTGCCCGATGTCGGCCAGGCAGGCGCCCGTCACGAGCCCCACGTAGCCGCTGCCGATGATAGTCAGGTTCATTTGTCAGCCCTTGCGACCGTCGCCGGTCGTCGTCGTTGAAGCGGAAATTCGAGGAGGAGGCGGCGCCGCGGCTCAGTAGGCGTTGCTGCCGGTGAAGCCCTTCCAGAGCGTCAGCACCACGATCTTGATGTCGAGCCAGAACGACCAGTTCTGCATGTAGTAGAGGTCGAGCTTGACGCGGCCCGACATCTTCTCGATGCGGTCGGTCTCGCCGCGAAAGCCGTTGATCTGCGCCCAGCCGGTGATGCCGGGCTTGATCCGGTAGCGGAACATGTAGCCGCGCACCAGATCCTTGTAGATGTCGTCGTGCTCCAGCGCATGCGGGCGAGGGCCGACCACCGACATCTCGCCCTTGAGCACGTTGATGAACTGCGGCAGCTCGTCGAGGCTGGTGCGGCGCAGGAAGCGCCCGACCGGCGTGATCCGCGCATCGCCCTTGCGCGCCTGGGTGACCTGCCCCTTCACCTCGGCGTGGACCTTCATCGAGCGGAACTTGTAGATGCGGAACTCGTTGCCGTCGATGCCCTTGCGGGTCTGGCGGAAGAACACCGGGCCGCGCGAGGTCAGCTTCACCAGCGCCGCGATCAGCAGCATCACCGGCGCCAGCATGGTCAGCGCGACCAGCGCGAACATACGGTCGAACACGAACTTCGGCAGGATCCGCACGTCGGTGATCGGCGAGGCCGCCAGGTTGATGGCCGGCACGCCCAGCAGCTCGACCACCTCCTGGTTGAAGAAGGACAGGCTGCGCACGTCGGGGATCAGCCGGATGTTGACGAAGTCGTGCTGGAACTCGGTGACGATGCGGTGGATCTGGCGCTCCTCGGTGATCGGCAGGGTCAGCCACAGCTCGCGCAGGTGGCGGCAGCGCACCAGCCGCACCAGCTCGGAGAAGCGCCGCTCGACCGGCACGCCGTCGAATTCGCGGGTGTCGACCGTGCCCGTCACGTCGAAGATGCAGGAGGGCGTGAAGCCGGCCTCGGGGCGCGCGCGCATCTGCGCGATCAGGCGGCGCGTCACGCCGGTGTCGCCCACCAGGCCCACCGCCTTGTGGTTGTAGCCCTCGCGGCGCAGGCTCTGCAGCACCCAGTGCACGCCGGCCTTGGTGGCGATCAGCAGCGCCGAGGTGGTCACCGCCCAGTAGCCGAGCCACAGCCGCGACAGCTCGCCGGAATGGTGGAAGCTGAAGCTCATCAGGATCCCGGCGCCCTCCACCACCAGCCAGCCGATCGCCACGCGCCACAGCAGCGCGCGGATCGGCTTGCCGCGCCAGGACTGGTAGATGCCGAAGGCCGGGAAGAACGCGACGATCAGCATGCCGTTGAACAGCACCATCGAACGCTGCAGATCGTCGAGCGCGACGATGCCGCCGCGATGCAGCGCGGCCGCGATCAGCGCGCCCAGCACCGCCATCGCGATATCGATCACTCTCGCCAACACGCTCAACATGGTTGCTCCCTCGCCTGACAGATGATCGGATCGCAGTGCATGACGGGCCCGAGGCGGAACCGTTTCGCTCTGCTGCAGACGCTATGAAGCGGTAAGAAAAATGTTGCTGCAAGCGCGCAAGTATTTCTAAAAATATTCGGAAAGTTTTGCGTATTTTCTTTGAATTTTTCTCGGCACTTTTTTCCTGAGACAAGTCGAGATCGGCTCCCTTCGTGGCGCGTCATTTTACAAATCTCATGAATTTCAATGACTTGCCATCCTTCATTCCCTATTTTTTACTTTTTTTGGCAAGGCGAATTTTGAGCGCGGCTTAGACATTATTTTTTATATTTTTCCAGGATCTTACGATGCCGCGCCGCAGCAAAAACTTTTTAGCGTCTTTCTGTTGTGCTAAAAACGTTCGGACCGATCCACCGTTTCGAGGAGTGTCCCGATGAATCCTCCGTCCGTCGCCGGCGTCGAGCCGGACGTCGCGTCCCCGTCCTCCCGCGCCAATCCCGCGTCAGCCCCTGCCGACGGCGCGGCGGCCCCTGCCGGCACGCGCCTGGCGGTCCAGCAGGTGGTGCTGGCGGGCGGCTCCGGCACGCGCCTCTGGCCGATGTCGCGCGAGCAGTTCCCGAAGCAGCTGATCGGCCTGCTCGGCGAGGAATCGCTGCTGCAGTCGACCACCCGGCGCCTGGAGGGTTACCAGGGCGATCATCCGGTCTCCGAACGATTGATGGTGGTCTGCGGCGACGATCATCGCTTCACCACCGCCGAGCAGTTGCGGCTGGTCGGCCGCGAGGCCTCGATCGTGCTCGAGCCCTTCGGCCGCGATACCGCCCCCGCGCTGACCATCGCCGCGCTGCGCGCGATCGCCTGCGAGGGCGACGCGGTGCTGACGGTGATGCCGGCCGACCACGCGGTGGCCGATCTCGCGCGCTTCCAGGCCGCGCTCGACGCGGCCATCCGCCATGCCGCGCAGGGCCGTATCGCCACCATGGGCATCCTGCCGGATCGCGCGGAAACCGGCTTCGGCTACATCCGCGTCGGCCAGGCGCTCGACACGCAGGGCGAGATCGCCGTGCGCCGGCTCGAGCGCTTCGTCGAGAAGCCGCACCTGGAGCTGGCGCAGCAGTACGTGGATTCGGGCGACTACTGGTGGAACAGCGGCATCTTCGTGGTGCGCGCCTCGGTCTGGCTCAAAGCGATCGGCCATTTCCAGCCGGCCATCCTGGCGGCCTGCGAGCGCGCGGTCTCGCTGGGCCGCGACGACGGCACCTTCTTCCGCCTCGATCGCGACAGCTTCGGCGAATCGCCCTCGAACTCGATCGACTACGCGGTGATGGAGCCGCTGGTGGGCGCGCCGCAGGTCTGCGAGAGCGTGGTGGTGCCGCTCGACGCCGGCTGGTCCGACGTCGGCTCCTGGGACGCGATCTGGCAGATCTCCGAGAAGGACGAGGCGGCCAACGTCGGGCGCGGCGAGGTGATGTTCGAGGGCGCGAGCGCGACCTTCGCGCATTCGGAAAGCCGGCTGGTGGCCTGCGTCGGCACCCGCGAGCTGATCGTGGTGGAGACCGCCGACGCGGTGCTGGTGGCCGACAAGGCGCACGTGCAGGACGTCAAGAAGATCGTCAAGCGCCTGAAGAGCGAGTCGCGCGGCGAGGCGAGCAATCATCGCAAGGTGCATCGCCCGTGGGGCCATTACGATTCGGTCGACATGGGCGAGCGCTTCCAGGTCAAGCGCATCGTCGTCAAGCCCGGCGCGCAGTTGTCCCTGCAGATGCATCATCATCGCGCCGAGCACTGGATCGTGGTGTGCGGCACGGCCCGCATCACGCGCGGCGAGGAAAGCTTCCTGCTGTCCGAGAACGAATCGACCTACATCCCGCTCGGCGTCAAGCACCGGCTCGAGAACCCCGGCAAGATGCCGCTCGAACTGATCGAGGTGCAGTCGGGCTCGTATCTCGGCGAGGACGATATCGTCCGCTTCGACGATACCTACGGCCGCGGCTGATTCACGGGGCGGGCTTCCACCCGCCCCTGCGTTCCCTGGCCGCTCGCGATCGCGCCGTCGAGGCGCGGCGCGGGCGGCACCGCTTCCCTCCTCATCCCTCTCCTCTCGCGATCCGCCGCGGCGCATGACATGCCGGTGCGATCGACATCGGCTTCCTCGTCACTGGATTGCCCGCCGCGTGCGCGGGCTCGCTCGCCAGCAACGCGCATGAGCTCGGCGCATGAAGCCACGAGCAGCGAGAACGCGAACTAGCCGCGCAAAAAAAGCCGGCAGCCCGAAGGCTGCCGGCGCATGATTCGGCGCGCGGCGCCGACCCGGCTTCAACCGATCTGGTAGGCGAACTCGCGATGCGCGAATTCGGTGGCGAGCGTGGCCGGATCGGTCAGCTCGCCGTCCATCAGATGGCGGCGCTCGGTGCCGAAGTGGCGCATGTTGCCGCGATCGGCCGGCACCAGCGTGGACAGCGTCGCCAGTGCCGCGGCCGAATGCACGGTGCGCATCGGCAGCAGCGCGGCGGCGGCGTCCGCCTTGGCGCGCGGCGCCGGCACCGAGGCGACGGCGGCCACCGGCTCGGCCCGGACCTCGCGCG
>NZ_VWWC01000027.1:0-61008 GCF_011753175.1 Burkholderia sp. Cy-637
AAGGTCTTGGCGAAGGCGATCCAGGCGTCGGCGTCGAGCGCGGTGGCGTCGACGGCGGCCGTCACGCCCTCGCGCGGCAGGTCCGGCATGCGGTTCATGCCGAGCGCGCCGCGCACGGCCCGCACCGGTTCGCCTCGAGTGGCGTCGAGCACGTAGGTGGCGGCCACCGGGCCGAGCTTGAGTTCGGCCTGCTCCAGCGCGCGGCCCTCCTCGGGCGGCAGCGGCGCGAGCGTGAAGCCGAACGGCATCGGCGTGCCGGCCGGCTTGGTGAAGGGCGCCGGGAAGTCCAGCGCGAGCCCGGTCAGGTCCGAGGAGGCGGTGATCTCGGGCAGGCCGCCCTTGGCGCCGCGCACCGCCAGCCGGTACGGCGCGTCGCCCACCACGCGGCCCAGCAGCGCGGCGGCCGGCCCGTGCAGGTTGAGCCCGCGGGCCGAGTCGACGGCGATCCGGCCGTCCACGTCGAAGGCATAACCGTCGTTGCGCCGGAACCGGCCGTTGGCGTGCACCGCGCCGCCGAGCAGGCGCGCCGAGAGCCGGTCCAGCTCGGCGCTCTGCTGGGTGAAGCGCACCGTGCCGCGCAACTGCGAGAGCGGCGGCAGGCCGTCCGATTCCAGCGTGTTGCCGCCGAACGCGAGCGCGCCCTCGACCAGCGTATGCGGGTGCTTGACGTGCTGCGGGATGGTCAGCTTCAGCGCCAGCGAGGCCGGGCCCTGCGCGCGCAGCTTCTCGCCGACATGGCCCGACAGGCCGCCCAGCGCGCTGTGGTTCGTATAGTCGATCAGGTCGGCCAGCGGGCCGTGCGCGCGGCCCTCGATCAGCAGCGGCGACTCGGCCGGGTGGCCGAGGTCGTCGATGCGCCCGATCACCTTGCTCAGCTGCACGCCCTTGTAGTGGGCGCGCGGGATGTCGAAGCGCAGCTTGTTGTTGCGCAGCTCGAACACGCCGTCGATGCCGTCCAGCGCCGGCCAGACGCTGGGCGTGCCGTTGGCGAGCTTGCGCGGCGGCTGCGGGGTCGGCTCGAAGCGCCCGCCGGTGAACGGCGCGACGATGTGGAACACGCCGTCGTTCGGCGCGTATTCGTAGGGGAAGGTCTCGAGCGGGCCCTGGGCGATGATGGTCGCGCCCTTCGAGACCACGCCCGCCTGCAGCGCGTGGCCGAGATACTGGTGCAGGTGCTCGGACATGCTGGTCGGCAGGTAGCGCACGATGCGCGGGATCGCCGCGCGGCCGAAATCGGCCTTCAGGTCGAGCGTGCCGCGGCCGTGGCCGGGATTCGAATAGCCGCCGCTGACGGTGATCTCGGCATCGGGATTCTCGACGTAGAGCAGCGGCAGCTTGACGTCGACGCGCGGGCGCCGCTCGCCCGGCGCGGCGGCCGAGGCGATGGTCCAGGAGGTCTGCGCGCGCAGGCGGTCGAAGGACAGGCGCGGGTCCTCGAACACCCCGGGCACGGTGACGGCCGCCTTGACCGTGTCGATGCTGGCGCTGCCGCCGCGCTCGTTCGCGTCGACATGGCCCCAGACGTTCTCGAAGCCGGGAATCCCGGCGCGCGGATGGCCGCGCGGCGACAGCCCCGGCCCCGGTTCCTGGGCCTCGACGCTGATCCCCTGCAGGTCGCCCGTCAGGCGATAGCGCACGATCGGCGCGGCATGGGCGGTCTCGTCGCCGGCCAGCTCGGCCTTGCCCGGCGCGGCGCGCTCGGCCTCCATCACGTAGTTGGCGATCAGGCCGCGCGGGTCGACCCGCACCAGCTCGTTGCGAAAGCGCGCCGGCAGCGGCAGGCCGCGGATGAATTCGGCCAGGATCCCCAGGTCGACGCGGTCGCCGGCCACCTGGATCAGCTGGCCGTGGCTGGCGTCGGGCACGCGGTAGCGCGCCGTCAGGGTCGCGAAGGACAGCGCGCGCGACAGCGGCGTGCCGTCGTCGAGCGGCGGCTGGCCCAGCTCGGCGTGCAGGTTCGAGAGCTTCAGCGTGTAGTCGCGGCCCGGCGCCAGCGCGAGATCCCAGCCGAAGCCGGCCACCGGGATGTCCAGGCGCGGCTGGGTCGGGCGCACCCGCAGCGCGACGTCGGCGCCGCTCAGGCTGCCGTGCGCGTCGAACAGCCGGCCGTCGCGAAAGCCGATCCAGATGGTGTTGTCGATGCGTCCGGCATAGGCCTTGAGCGGCAGCGGCGCGTAGCGCGCCAGGGTCGGCAGGTCGACCGGGCCGGTCGAGACGTAGGCATCGCCGGTCCAGTTGGCGGGCCGGCCGATCGCGGCCAGCGGCTTGTGGGTGAAGCGCGCGCGGAAATCGAGCGGGCCGGCCAGCAGGGTGCCGTTGGCGGGCGCCTGCAGCGCCAGGCGGTGCACCAGGCCGTCGTTGAGCACCGCCAGGCGGATCCCGGTCAGCGTCAGCTCGGGCGCGTCGCGCTCGGCGTCGCGCCAGCGCAGCGTGCCCTCGCGCAGCACGATCGCCTGCTGGCGCAGCAGCCAGGTGCTGAAGGCGTCGTTGCCGCCCTTGCGGGTGGTCGGCACGTCCACCCCGGCGATGCTCAGCGTGCCGTCGCGCCGGCGCGCGATCAGCAGGTCCGGCGCGTCCACCACCAGGCTGGAGAGCGTCGGCGAGAGCCGCACCAGCGAGCGCCAGGAGATCGCGGCGGTGGCATGCGGGATGGTCAGGGCGGTGATGCCGTCCTTGCCGCGGATGCTCAGGGCGGTGACGTCGACGCCGGGCTGCATGCCGGACCAGTGCGGCGCCAGGCGGGCGATCCGGACTTCGGCGTGGAGCTTGTCGGAAACGAAGGATTCGATGCGGGGCCGCAGCTTGTCGACCTGCGGCAGCAGCGCATAGCGCAGGCCCAGGTAGCTGCCGGCGGCCACGAAGTAGAGCGTCGCGCCGCCGATCAGGACGACGCGGAACACGCGGCGCAGCACCGGATGATCGTGCTTGGGAGGTCCGGCTTCTTGACTGCTGGCGGCGGATTCCTGACGGTCGGGCATGCGGCGGACGGGCGGCGATGTGGTAGCGTTGCGGACTGACGCTGAAATGTAACACAGGGGTTTGCCGACGCGCCCATTTGGCCGGCTTGCGGGCTGGCGTAGGCGCGAGTCGGCGGCGGTTTCGCGAAGCAGGCTGCCGGGCGCGGCGCGTGCCGCCGAAGCCGTCGCGGCCGGCGACGCTTCACGCCTGCCGCGTCCCGCGGGGCAGCGTGAAGCCCGCCGGGAACCTTGCCGTGAAGCCCCTGCCGTTAAGCCCTTGCTGCGAGGCACCGAAGCTGCCGCGGCCCTGCAGTGGCCTTGCCGTTACGTGTTACTGCCGGCATTTTTCGCGCGCCTGTCGCGCCCCGACCGCCTTCCCATCGCGCCGCCGCCATGACCGACGCCACCACCCCGAGCAGCACTGCCTATTCCCGTTACCTGGCGCGCGCGGTCGCCGCGCGCCCCGAGCTGGCCGCGCGGATCGCCGCCTGGGCCGCCGCGCCGATCACGCGCGCGGCGATCGACGCCCGCCTGGACGAGCTGCTCGGCCAGCCCGAGGGCGCGGCCGCGCCGATCGGCGAGGAGCCCTTGCGCCGCGCCCTGCGGCAGTTGCGCATCGAGGTATTCGGCGCGGTGGCCGAGCGCGACCTGGCCGGCACGGCCGACGTCGCCGAGGTGACCGGCGCCATGACCGACCTGGCCGAGGCCACCATCCAGCGTTCGCTGGCGGTGCTCTCGACCGAGCTCGAGGCGCTCTACGGCGAGCCGCGCGGGCCCGGGGGCGAGCGCCTGACGCTCGGCGTGGTCGGCATGGGCAAGCTGGGCGGGCGCGAACTGAACGTCTCCTCCGACATCGACCTGATCTTCGTCTACGAGGACGACGGCGAGACCGCCGGCGGCACGCGCGCGGCCCTGGCCACTCAGGAATACTTCACGCGGCTGGGCCGGCGCCTGATCGGCGTGCTGTCCGACACCACCGCCGACGGCTACGTGTTCCGCGTCGACATGCGGCTGCGCCCGAACGGCGATTCCGGCCCGCTGGTGTGCAGCCTCGGCATGCTGGAGGAATATTTCTACGTGCAGGGGCGCGAGTGGGAGCGTTATGCCTGGATCAAGGGGCGGCTGGTGTCCGAGCCCGGCAGCGAGTCGGCGCGGCGCCTGGCCGGGCAGCTCGACGCGATCGTCAAGCCCTTCGTCTACCGGCGCTATCTCGACTTCGGGGTGATCGGCGCGATCCGCTCGCTGCACCGCCAGATCCGCCAGGAGGCGCAGCGTCGCGCCTCGATGCGCCCCGACAAGGCCGACGACATCAAGCTCGGGCGCGGCGGGATCCGCGAGATCGAGTTCAGCGCGCAGGTGTTCCAGCTGATCCGCGGCGGCCAGGACGCCGATTTCCGGGTGCGCCCGACGCTGGCCGTGCTGCAGCATGCGAGCGCGCGCGGCCTGATCGCGGCCGAGGTGGCCGAGCGCTTCGCCGAGGCCTATCGCTTCCTGCGCGTGATCGAGCACCGCCTGCAGTACCGCAACGACGCGCAGACCCACGCGATGCCGGTCGAGGCCGAGGATCGCGCGGCGCTGGCCGCCTCGCTCGGTTTCGCCGACTACGCCGCGCTGCTCGCCGAGCTGGACCGGCACCGCGGCTTCGTCGAGGCGCAGTTCGACCAGATCTTCTCGAACCGGCTGGCGGGCGATCCCTGCGGCAACGGCAATGGCGAGGAGGGCGCGGCGGCCTGGATCTGGAGCGGCGCGCTGGCCGACGACGGCGAGGACGAGGCGCTGAACGCGCGCCTGGCCGGCCTCGGCTTCGTCGATCCGGACGCGGTGCTGGCGCGGCTGCGCGGCGTGTGGCGCTCCTCGCGCTACGCGGGCCTGCCCGAAAGCAGCCGGCAGCGCTTCGACCGCGTCGCGCAGCGCGCGCTCGACGCCGCCTCGGGCATCGACGCCGCGCATCGCGACGACACCGTGATCCGCTTCTTCGACCTGCTGGAGACGGTCGGTCGGCGCGGCGCCTACCTGGCGCTGCTCACCGAGTACCCGGCCGCGCTCGATCGCGTGCTGTCGGTGCTGGGCGCGACGCGCTGGGGCGGCGGCTACCTGATCCGCCATCCGCAGTTGCTCGACGAGCTGCTCGACGACGAGGCGATCGCCAGCCCGTTCGACTGGCCGGCCTTCAAGGACGCGCTGCGCGCGCGGCTGGCCGCGGCCGACGGCATGGAGCAGCAGATGGACCTGCTGCGCCACGCGCAGCACGCCGAGGTGTTCCGGATCCTCCTGATCGACCTGGCCGGCAAGCTGTCGGTGGAGCACGTCAGCGACCGGCTCTCGGAGCTGGCCGACGCGGTGCTCGACGTCACGCTCGAGGTGGTCTGGTCGCAGCTCGCCAAGCGGCACATCGAGCGGCCACGCTTCGCGGTGATCGCCTACGGCAAGCTCGGCGGCAAGGAGCTCGGCTACGCCTCCGATCTCGACGTGATCTTCCTCTACGACGATCCCGACGAGCGCGCCGCCGACATCTACACCACCTACACGCGCCGCCTGATCACCTGGCTGACCACGGCCACCGGCGCGGGCGCGCTGTTCGACCTCGACCTGCGGCTGCGGCCGAACGGCGAGGCGGGCCTGCTGGTCACCGACCTCGACGCGTTCCGCCGCTACCAGTTGCGCGAGGGCGACGGCGCCAACACGGCCTGGGTCTGGGAGCACCAGGCGCTCACGCGGGCCCGCTTCAGCGCCGGCGACGCGCAAATCGGCGCGGCCTTCGAGGCGATCCGCGAGCAGGTGCTGACCACGCCGCGCGAGGGCGAGATGCTGGCGCGCGAGATCGTCGGCATGCGCGACAAGGTGGCGGCCGGCCATCCGAACCATACCGAGCTGTTCGACCTGAAGCACGACCGCGGCGGGATGGTCGACATCGAGTTCATCGTGCAGTACTGGGTGCTGCTGCACGCGGCGCGCGATCCCGAGCTGATCCGCAATACCGGCAACATCGCGCTGCTGCGCGAGGTGGCGCGCTTCGGGCTGATGGACGACACCGAGGCGGAGACGGTCGGCGCGGCCTACCGGCTCTATCGCAAGCGCCAGCACCAGTTGCGGCTCGACGGGATGGAGAAGGCGCGCGTGCCGGGCGAGACCGTCGCGGCCGAGCGGGCCGCCGTGGCGGCGCTGTGGGAGCGCGTGTTCGGCTGCGTGAGGCCGGCCGAGCCGCAGTGAGCGCGGCCGGCTGAAGGCCGGCGGGCGGGAAACATCGGGCCTCGCGCGGGGATCGGCGCGAGGCCCGGTTCGTCTGGCCAGATGGGCCCGCTGCCGGCCGGCGCGGCCGCTGGCGGGCGCAAAAGGCCGGTGATACGATGCGGCGACCTTCTCCCGATCCAGAATTCAAAATGAAAAAGGCGATCCTGGTTTATGTGGACCACAACAGCCAGATGGTCGAGGAGTTCTTCTGGCTCTACAAGAGCCTGATCCATACGCGCTCGCTGGACGGCGGCGCGCTGATCGTGGTCTGTCATCCCGAGGTGGTCGGCCATCTGCCGGCCGATCCGCGCCTGGTCGTGATACCCGCGCTGCCTCATGCTCGAACGCATGCCGAGTGGGCCGGCTATCCCTACATCAATTCGGTCGCCAACCTGTGCGCGCCGGAGGTGCTCGATGCCTGCGCCGGCTTCGACCTGGTGCTCAAGACCGACTGCGATACCTTCGTCACGCCGGCCTTCGCGAGCTTCGTGCCGAGCGGCCTGTGCTTCGGGTTCGGCGCCTATGCCTACGAGGATTCGGTGCGCCGCAAGCTGGTCGAGTGCAGCGCGCGCTGGGGCTTTCCGCATGCGGGCCTGCACAACGTCGGCGCCTCGGTGTACGGCCCGTCGGAGATGGTGCGGCACTTCCTGGTGGCGCAGATGGATTACTGCCGGCGGCTGTTGGCCGAGGAGTTTGCCGAGCACGAGGGGCAGTGGCCGGGCTGGTGCAAGAACGTGCTGACCATGTACGCCGGCGAGCTGGCCTTGCGGCAGACCTACCCGCAGCGCTGCTCGATCGGCCTGCTCGACCATTTCCCGCACGCGACGCGGCGCCTGGGCGGGGACGTGCTGCACATCCATGCCTGGCATATCGAGGAATATTTCTCGAAGCACGCGTTTCGCGCCGGCGAGTACGACGGCATCGACCCGGCCACCATCGATCGCGGCAGCCTCGGCGGCTATTGCCACTGGCTCGCGCGCGCCGGGCTCGACGAGATCGAGCCGATCGCGGCGCGGCCGGCCTGAGCGGGGGAAGCGCCCCGAGCCGCCGCCGGCGGGTGCCGGCCAGGATCACGGGAGTTGCCGCGGTGCCTGGGCGGGGGCGGTCGTCACAGCACGCCTGACAGCGGCGGGCGCCCGCGCGACGCGGGACAGGCCGGCCTCAGGCGGCCAGCATTTCCTTGGCGTGCTTGCGCGTGGTGGCCGTGATCTCGAGCCCGCCGAGCATGCGCGCGACTTCCTCGACGCGGCTCGCGCGATCGAGCGGGGTGACCGAGGACACGGTGCCGCCGCCCGGGCCCTGCGCCTTCGCGACCTGGAAGTGATGGTCGCCGCGCGCGGCCACCTGCGGCAGGTGGGTGACGCACAGCACCTGGCGGTCCCGGCCGAGCTGGTGCAGCAGGCGGCCGACCACCTCGGCCACGCCGCCGCCGATGCCGGTATCCACTTCGTCGAAGATCAGCGTGGGCGTGAGGCTGGCCGCGCTGGCGATCACCGCCAGTGCCAGGCTGATGCGCGCCAGCTCGCCGCCCGAGGCGACCTTCGCCAGCGGGCGCAGCGGCACGCCCGGGTGGCCGGCGACGCGGAACTCGATCTGCTCGAGCCCGTGCGCGCCGCCCTCGGCCAGCGGCAGCAGGCCGACCTCGAAGCTGCCGCCCGCCATCGACAGTTCCTGCATGGCGGCCGTCACCGCGCCGCCCAGCGCGTCGGCGGCCTGGGCGCGCGCCTCCGACAGCGTGCGCGCATCGGCCAGGTAGGCCTGCCGGGCGCGCTCGGCGGTTTCCTGCAGCGCCGACAGGTCGGCTGCCGCGTCGAGCGCGGCGAGCTGCTCGCGGCGCGCCGCGTGTTCGTCGTGCAGCGTCTCCGGCGGCAGGCGGAACTTGCGCGCGGCCGTGTGCAGCGCATCCAGCCGCGCCTCCACCTGGGCCAGGCGCTCGGGATCGAGTTCGAGCCGCTGCGCGTAATGCGACAGCGAATAGGAGGCTTCGCGCAGCTGGATCTCGGCCGGGTCGAGCGAGGCCAGCACGTCGTTGAGCGTCGGGTCGATCGCGGCCAGCTGGCGGACCTTCGAGATGATCGCGCCCAGCTGGGTCAGCATCGCCTCGTCCGATTCGGAGATCGCCAGCAGGGTGCCCTGCACGCCGTCGATCAGGCTCGCCGAATGCGTCAGGCGCTGGTGCTCGGCGTTCACCTCGTCCCATTCGCCGGGCTGCGGCGCCAGCTTGTCGAGCTCGGCCAGTTGCCAGGCCAGCTTCTCGCGTTCGAGCTGCAGCTCGCGCTCGTGTGTCTGGGCCACCTCGATATGGTGCAGCGCGTCGCGCCAGGCGCGCCAGCCGCGCGCCACCACGGCCGCGTCGGCGCTCAGGCCGGCATGCGTGTCGAACAGCTCGCGCTGCGCGTCGGGCCGCATCAGCAACTGGTGGGCATGCTGGCCATGCACGTCGACCAGCATCTCGCCGAGCTCGCGCAGTTGCGAGAGCGTCGCGCTGGTGCCGTTGATGAAGGCGCGCGAGCGGCCGTTGGCGTCGATCACGCGGCGCAGCATGACGCTGTCCTCGGCCTCGAAGGCATGCGCGTCGAGCCATTGCGCGACGCGGTCGTGCGGCGTGAATTCGGCGGACAGGTCGGCGCGCTGGCAGCCGGTGCGCACCACGCTGGCGTCGCCGCGCTCGCCGAGCGCCAGCGCCAGGGCGTCGATCAGGATCGATTTGCCGGCGCCGGTCTCGCCGGAGAACACGGTGAAGCCGCTGTCGAATTCGATGTCGAGCGCGGCGACGATGACGAAGTCGCGTATCGAGAGATGGCGAAGCATGATGGAGGGCGCCGCCGCGTCAGGATTCGGGATCGTCGTCGTGCGACGGATGCTCGTTCCAGTGCAGCTTCTTGCGCAGCGTGGTGTAGTAGCTGTAGCCGACCGGGTGCAGGAACGGCACGGTGTGGCGCGAGCGGCGCACCTCGATGGTGTCGTTCAGTTGCAGCGCGGTAAACGACTGCATGTCGAAATTCACGTTGACGTCGCGCCCGCCGATGATCTGGATCCCGACCTTGACGTCGTCGGGCAGCACGATCGGCCGGTTCGACAACGCGTGCGGGGCGATCGGCACCAGCACGATGCCCTGCAGTTGCGGATGCAGGATCGGGCCGGCCGAGGACAGCGCATAGGCCGTCGAGCCGGTCGGGGTGGCGACGATCAGGCCGTCCGAGCGCTGGTTGTACATGAAGCGGCCGTCCACCGAGACGCGCAGCTCGGCCATCCCGGAGAAGCCGCTGCGGTTCACCACCACGTCGTTGAAGGCCAGCGCGTGATAGATCGGCTCGCCGTTGCGCACGATGCGCGCCTCCAGCAGGGTGCGCTCCTCGCGCTCGAAGCTGCCGGCCAGCATCAGCGGCACCAGCTCGAGCATCTCCGAGGCGGAAATGTCGGTGATGAAGCCGAGCCGGCCGTGGTTGATGCCGATCAGCGGGGTCTTGTAGGGGGCGAGCTGGCGGCCGATGCCAAGCATCGTGCCGTCGCCGCCGAGCACGATCGCGACGTCGGCGCGCGCGCCGATTTCGGTGGGGGTCAGCGCCGGATGGCCGGTGATGCCGTATTCTGTCGCCGTGGCGGCCTCGAACACGACCTCGAGCCCGCGCTGCGCGATGGCGGCGGCGAGCGCGGCGAGCGGTTCGGCGATGCCGGGCGTATTGCTGCGCCCGACGAGCGCGACGGTCTGGAACTGGTTGCCGGTAGTCATGGCGGCATTACACCATAGCTGGATGACGAAAAGGAACCGTCCGGGAGGCCAGGCATGGCCTGGTGCCGGAACGCTCGCGGGCGCCGCCCGCTTAGGCTAGAATTTTCGATCATGTTAGATCCCCGCGCCCGAACCCTCCTCAAGACCCTGATCGAACGGTATATCGCCGACGGTCAGCCGGTCGGCTCGCGCACTCTGTCGCGGTATTCCGGCCTCGAACTGAGCCCGGCCACCATCCGCAACGTGATGTCGGACCTCGAGGAGCTCGGCCTGGTGTCGAGCCCGCATACCTCGGCGGGGCGGATTCCCACCCCGCGCGGCTACCGCCTGTTCGTCGACACCATGCTGACGGTGGAGTCGCCGATCGACGACGCGGCCGTCACGCGCCTGGTGCAGACCACCCTGCAGGCCGGCGAGCCGCAGCAAAAGGTGGTGGCCGCGGCCGCCAGCGTGCTGTCCAACCTGTCCCAGTTCGCCGGCGTGGTGCTCACGCCGCGCCGCAGCCATGTGTTCAAGCAGGTCGAGTTCATGCGGCTATCCGACAAGCGGATCCTGCTGATCATCGTCACCCCCGAGGGCGACGTGCAGAACCGCATGATGGCGACCCAGCGCGACTACTCCCCGTCCCAGCTGACCGAGGCCTCGAACTACATCAACGCGAACTTCGCGGGGCTGTCCTTCGACGAGGTGCGGCGCCGGCTGCGCGAGGAGATCGACACTCTGCGCGACGACATGACGGCGCTGATGCACGCGGCCGTCACGGCCAGCACCGAGACGTCCGACGACGAGGACACGGTGCTGATCTCCGGCGAGCGCAAGCTGCTGGAGGTGGCCGACCTGTCCTCCGACATGGCGCGGCTGCGCAAGCTGTTCGACGTGTTCGACCAGAAGACCAGCCTGCTGCAGCTGCTCGACGTGTCCAGCCATGCCCAGGGCGTGCAGATCTTCATCGGCGGGGAGTCGACCCTGGTGCCGATCGACGAAATGAGCGTGGTGACCGCGCCCTACGAGGTGAACGGCCAGATCGTCGGCACGCTCGGCGTGATCGGGCCGACCCGGATGGCCTACAACCGGGTGATCCCGATCGTCGACATCACCGCGCGCCTGCTGTCGCTGACCTTGAGCGGCAACCAGTAGGGCCGCCGGCCGGGCCGATCGAGCCCGGCTATTGCCCTCATCGGCGCGGCGGGCATTCGGCCGCGAGGCGGCCGCGGCGGGCGCCCTCGTTATAATGGGGGCCGTTCGATCCGGTGCCCATGCACATCCCCGTTCATGCGTTTTGATCTCGAACCCCCTTCGCAGCAGGCCGCAGCGCATCGCACGGCGGTCCTGCTGATCAATCTCGGCACGCCCGACGAGCCGACTGCGGGCGCGGTGCGCCGCTATCTCGCGCAATTCCTGTCCGACCCGCGCGTGGTCGAAATCCCGGCCCTGGCCTGGCAGCCGATCCTGCGCGGCCTGATCCTGCCGTTCCGCTCGCGCGCCTCCGCCAAGAAATACGCCACGGTCTGGATGCCGGAAGGCTCGCCGCTGCGCGTGCACACCGAGCGCCAGGTCGAGGGGCTGCGGCCGCTGTTTGCCGCCAACGGCTACCAGGTGCTGGTCGACTACGCGATGCGCTACGGCACGCCCGACATCGGCACGGTGCTCGGGCAGTTGAAGCGTCTGGGCGTCGAGCGCGTGCTGCTGATGCCGCTCTATCCGCAATACTCGGCCTCGACCACGGCCACCGCCTTCGATGCCGCCTTCGCCGCGCTGGCCCGCATGCGCAACCAGCCGGAGATCCGCACGGTGCGGCACTACGCCGACCACCCGGCCTATATCCATGCGCTGGCCGAGCAGGTGCGGCACTACTGGGCCGAGCATGGCAGCCCCGATTTCGCGGCCGGCGACAAGCTGGTGCTGAGCTTCCACGGCGTGCCCAAGCGCACGCTCGACCTGGGCGATCCCTACCACGACCAATGCCAGCAAACCGCCGCGCTGTTGATGGCCGAGCTGGGGCTGGGGCCGCTCGAATGCCGGGTGACCTTCCAGTCGCGCTTCGGCAAGGCCGAGTGGCTGCAGCCCTATACCGCGCCCACCCTGCGCGAGCTGGGCGCGGCCGGCGTGAAGCGGGCCGACGTGTTCTGCCCCGGCTTCACCTCGGATTGCCTGGAAACCATCGAGGAGATCGGCATGGAGGTGCGCGACGAGTTCCTGCACGGCGGCGGCGGGAGCTTCCACCGGATTCCCTGCCTGAACGCCTCGCCCGCCTGGGTTTCGGCGCTGGGCCAGATCGTCGCGGAAAACCTGCAGGGCTGGCCGGTGCGCGTGGCCGTGCCCGCGGAGACGGCCGCATGAGCGTCACGAAACGGGATTAAGCTGATGAATTACCGGATTTCGACCGAACCCGGCGCCAAGCTGCGCATCGACAAGTGGCTGTGGGCCGCGCGCTTCTTCAAGACGCGCTCGCTGGCGGCCGATGCCGTCGAGAAGGGGCGGGTGCGGATCGGCGGGGCGACGGTCAAGCCCTCGAAGGACGTGCGGGTGGGCGACCGCGTGGAAATCACCATCGAGACCGTGGTCTGGGAGCTCGACGTGCTCGGCATCTGCGACACGCGCGGGCCGGCCAGCATCGCCCAGACGCTGTATGCGGAAACCGCGGAAGGGCGGGCGAAACGGCTTGCCGAACTCGAGCGGCGGCGGCATTATCGCGAGCCGGCCGCCGAGCTGCATGGCCGGCCGACCAAGCGCGATCGCCGCATCATCGACAAACTTTCGGGTGAACGCTGAAGATCTGCTCGAAGGTGGCGCGCGCGCTGCCGTATTCGGTGGTGCGGTCGGTGACGGCGCCCGACAGGCAGATGGTGGTGGTGCCGGCCACGAGTACCAGCGCGACCACCGATATGGCAAAGGTCAGTTTCACGGTACTCCCCTGGGGAACGAGGCCGGCATGAGCCGAGGGCGGTGGATGGCGGCCGGGGCGGGTTTCGCGCCGATCGTCAGGCAGCGGAAAGTCTGACGATAGCTCAGGGTTAACCTGCGTTCGGGCAGCCTGATGGCAGTGTAGTGCAGCGCCCGAAGCCGATCCAGTGGGGCCGCGGTAACGGTTGTTACCGGCAGTTTCGGCGCCACGGCGCGACAGCCCGCCACGATTGGCCGCGCGGGCGGCGCCCAAGCCCGATGCCGGGCCGATCCGCGGCTCGACGCCGCACCCCTGGCCGAAAGACCCTCTTGAAGTTGTTGTCTTCGGCCCCAACTACGTCGCCGTTGTCCGGCGATGCGTGCCGCGTGCCCGTCACGCGGCGCGTATCGTCGATCCGGCTTTCATCATTCAATTCGATTTCAGCGACATGGAAAACACGCAAGAGAATCCGGCTGGTCAACCGGCCGACGAGACCGGCCGCGACGCAACGGCTGCCCAGGCACCGGCCGGCGACGCGCCGCAGGCAGCGGCCGCCGACGCCGCGCTCGCCGAAGCGCAAGCCAAGGTCGCCGAGCTGCAGGAGAGCTTCCTGCGGGCGAAGGCCGAGACCGAGAACGTGCGCCGCCGCGCGCAGGACGACGTCGCCAAGGCGCACAAGTTCGCCATCGAGGGCTTCGCCGAGCACCTGCTGCCGGTGATCGACAGCCTGGAAGCCGCCGTCGGTGACAAGTCGGACGACGTCGCCAAGATCCGCGAAGGCGTCGAGCTGACGCTGCGCCAGCTGCAGAGCGCGCTCGAGAAGGGCCGCGTCAACGTGATCGACCCGGTCGGCGCGAAATTCGATCCGCATCAGCACCAGGCGATTTCGATGGTGCCGGCCGAGCAGGAGCCGAATACCGTCGTCAGCGTGCTGCAGAAGGGTTACACGATCGCCGAGCGCGTGCTGCGTCCGGCGCTCGTGACGGTCGCGCAGCCGAAGTAAGGCGCCGGCCGGGCGCCGCGCCCGCCGCCTCCTGTCCACGGCCCTCCGGCATCCCGGCGGGCCGCGTGCATGATGGCCGCCGCGGGCCGCGCCGGGAAAGCATCAGGCAAGCATCGAGCAAAGCATCGAGTCGGGGGTGTCAATACGGGGTTCGATCCGGGGTCTTGCGCCCATGGGCATCGACCACCGTCCTCTGGCCGGCCGCCGCCGGCGATTGAAAAAATTGAATGGCCGCATCGCTTTCGGGGTCTTGAAAACGGCGCGGTCGCACCTATTTCGTGTGCAGAGTCGAATTCGGCGCGGCAAACCGGGCAAAAACGGCCCGAAAGCCGCAGCAAACAGCATTTCTGGAGATTACGAAAAATGGGAAAGATCATCGGTATTGACCTCGGCACCACGAACTCGTGCGTGGCCGTGATGGAAGGCAACCAGGTCAAGGTCATCGAGAACTCGGAAGGTACCCGCACCACGCCGTCGATCATCGCGTACATGGACGACAACGAAGTGCTGGTCGGCGCGCCGGCCAAGCGTCAGTCGGTGACCAACCCGCGCAACACGCTGTTCGCGGTGAAGCGCCTGATCGGCCGCCGCTTCGAAGAGAAGGAAGTGCAGAAGGACATCGGCCTGATGCCCTACAAGATCATCAAGGCCGACAACGGCGACGCCTGGGTCGAGGCGCACGACGAGAAGCTGGCGCCGCCGCAGGTGTCGGCCGAAGTGCTGCGCAAGATGAAGAAGACCGCCGAGGACTACCTCGGCGAGCCGGTCACGGAAGCCGTGATCACGGTGCCGGCCTACTTCAACGACAGCCAGCGCCAGGCCACCAAGGACGCGGGCCGCATCGCCGGCCTCGAGGTCAAGCGCATCATCAACGAGCCGACCGCGGCCGCGCTGGCCTTCGGCCTGGACAAGGCCGAGAAGGGCGACCGCAAGATCGCCGTGTACGACCTCGGCGGCGGCACCTTCGACGTGTCGATCATCGAGATCGCCGACGTGGACGGCGAGATGCAGTTCGAAGTGCTGTCGACCAACGGCGACACCTTCCTCGGCGGCGAGGACTTCGACCAGCGCATCATCGACTACATCATCGGCGAGTTCAAGAAGGAGCAGGGCGTCGACCTGTCGAAGGACGTGCTCGCGCTGCAACGCCTGAAGGAAGCCGCGGAAAAGGCCAAGATCGAGCTGTCCTCGAGCCAGCAGACCGAGATCAACCTGCCGTACATCACGGCCGATGCCTCGGGCCCGAAGCACTTGAACCTGAAGATCACGCGCGCCAAGCTGGAAGCGCTGGTCGAGGAACTGGTCGAGCGCACCATCGAGCCGTGCCGCACCGCCATCAAGGATGCCGGCGTGAAGGTCTCGGACATCGACGACGTGATCCTGGTCGGCGGCCAGACCCGCATGCCGAAGGTGCAGGACAAGGTCAAGGAGTTCTTCGGCAAGGAACCGCGCCGTGACGTGAACCCGGACGAAGCCGTCGCCGTGGGCGCCGCGATCCAGGGCCAGGTGCTGTCGGGCGACCGCAAGGACGTGCTGCTGCTCGACGTGACCCCGCTGTCGCTCGGCATCGAGACGCTCGGCGGCGTGATGACCAAGATGATCAACAAGAACACCACGATCCCGACCAAGCACGCCCAGGTCTATTCGACCGCGGACGACAACCAGGGCGCGGTGACCATCAAGGTGTTCCAGGGCGAGCGCGAGATGGCGGCCGGCAACAAGCTGCTCGGCGAGTTCAACCTGGAAGGCATCCCGCCGGCACCGCGCGGCGTGCCGCAGATCGAGGTGAGCTTCGACATCGACGCGAACGGCATCCTGCACGTCGGCGCGAAGGACAAGGCGACCGGCAAGGAAAACAAGATCACCATCAAGGCGAACTCGGGCCTGTCGGACGCCGAGATCGACCAGATGATCAAGGACGCCGAGGCGAACGCCGCGGAAGACCAGAAGCTGCGTGAGCGTGCCGATGCGCGCAACCAGGGCGACGCGCTGGTCCACAGCACCAAGAAGGCGGTGGCCGAGTACGGCGACAAGCTCGACGCGGGCGAGAAGGAGAAGATCGAGGCCGCGCTCAAGGAGCTGGAAGACGTGCTGAAGGACAGCTCGGCCGAGAAGGCGACGATCGACGCGAAGGTGGAAGCGCTGTCGCAGGCCTCGCAGAAGCTCGGCGAAAAGATGTACGCCGACATGCAGGCCCAGCAGGCAGGCGCCGCCGCCGGTGCCGGCGCGGCCGAGGGTGCCCAGGCGGGTGCCGCGAACGCCGCCGACGACGTGGTCGACGCGGACTTCAAGGAAGTGAAGAAGGACTGAGTCGGGCCGCGGTCGTGCCGCGCGGCACGGCCGCTACCGATTCGGTCCGTTACTGCCGGACGGACCGGATCACCCTGCGCCTGGCGGGCCTCGCGGCCCTCCGGGCACATTTGTTTTATGGCGGGGCGGCGCGCGAGCGCCGTTCCACGGTCGCAAGACTTTACTGGAAGCGAGAGGAGCCGCCCGTGCCGAGCGCGTGGCGGCATTGAACCGATATGGCGAAACGGGATTACTACGAGGTTCTGGGCGTCGCGAAGAATGCGAGCGACGACGAAATCAAGAAGGCATATCGCAAGCTCGCGATGAAGTACCACCCGGACCGCAATCCGGACAGCAAGGATGCGGAAGAGCATTTCAAGGAGGTGAAGGAAGCCTATGAAATGCTCTCGGACGAGCAGAAGCGAGCCGCCTACGACCAGTACGGTCACGCGGGCGTCGATCCGAACATGGGCGGTGCCGGCGCGCAGGGTTTCGGCGGTTTCGCCGATGCCTTCGGCGACATCTTCGGCGACATCTTCGGCCAGGCCGCCGGCGGCGCGGCCCGCGGCGGCCGGGGCGGCCCGCAGGTGTATCGCGGCGCCGACCTGCGCTACAGCATGGAGATCACGCTGGAGCAGGCCGCGCACGGCTACGACACGCAGATCCGCGTGCCGAGCTGGGTCTCCTGCGAGATCTGCCACGGCAGCGGCGCCAAGCCGGGCACCAAGCCCGACACCTGCCCGACCTGTCACGGCCAGGGCACGGTGCGCATGTCGCAGGGCTTCTTCAGCATCCAGCAGACCTGCCCGAAGTGCCATGGCACCGGCACCTACATCCCCGAGCCCTGCGTGCACTGCCACGGCTCGGGCAAGGTGAAGGAAACCAAGACGCTCGAGGTCAAGATCCCGGCCGGGATCGACGACGGCATGCGGATCCGCTCGTCCGGCAACGGCGAGCCCGGCATCAACGGCGGGCCCTCCGGCGATCTCTACGTCGAGATCCACATCAAGCAGCACTCGGTGTTCGAGCGCGACGGCGACGACCTGCACTGCCAGATGCCGATCCCGTTCACCACCGCGGCGCTGGGCGGCGAGATCGAGGTGCCGACGCTGGCCGGCCGCGCCTCGTTCACGGTGCCGGAAGGCACGCAGTCGGGCAAGACCTTCCGCTTGCGCGGCAAGGGCATCAAGGGTCTGCGCTCGAGCATCGCCGGCGATCTCTACGTGCATGTGCAGATCGAGACGCCGGTCAAGCTGACCGACGGACAGCGCGATCTGCTGCGTCAGTTCGAGCAGTCGCTGGCCGAGGGCGGCGGGCGCCACAGCCCGCAGAGCAAGAGCTGGTTCGATCGCGTGAAGAGCTTCTTCGAGTGACGACAGCGGTGCCGGCAACATGATGGACGTGCAGGAGGGCGCGCCGTTCGCGCTCCTCGACGATTGCGACTCGACCGCGGCTGCGCGGTCGAGTCGTTTGTACATGGGCTTCTCGCACGAGCGCGTGTGCACCGATCCGGCGCGGCTCGATGCCTGCTGCGCGGCGGTGGCCGAGGATCTCGCGCGCGGCCTGCATGTGGTGGTGCTCGGCGACTACGAGTTCGGCCGCAATCTCGAACGCGGCCAGGCCGGCGACGCGCCGCTGCGCTTCCTGCTGTTCTCCACGCTCACGCGACTGTCGCGCGACGAGGCCGATGCCTGGCTCGCCGCGCGCGACGGCGCGGCGGCCGAGCCTTCGCCGGCCGGCATCGCGCGCCTGCGCAAGAGCGTCACGCGCGCCGAGTTCGATGCGGCGATCGACGCGATCCACGTCGCGCTGCGCGCCGGCGATTCCTACCAGGTCAACTACACCTATCGGCTCGGCTTCGACGCCTGGGGCTCGCCGACGGCGCTGTATCGGCGGCTGCGCGCGCGCCAGGCGGTGCGCTACGGCGCGCTGGTCGCGCTGCCGGGCGGGCGCTGGATCCTGTCCTGCTCGCCCGAGCTGTTCGTCGAGAAGCAGGGCACGCGGCTGCGCACGCGGCCGATGAAGGGCACCGCGCCGCGCTTGGCCGACCCGGCCGCCGATGCGCACGCGGCCGCATTCCTGGCCGGCGACGCGAAGAATCGTGCCGAGAACCTGATGATCGTCGACCTGCTGCGCAACGACGTCTCGCGCGTGGCGCGTACCGGTTCGGTGCGCGTGCCGGCGTTGTTCACGGTCGAGCCTTATGCCTCGGTCTGGCAGATGACCTCGACCGTCGAGGCCGAGGCGCGGCCCGAGGCGGGTTTCGCCGATCTGCTGCGCGCGCTGTTCCCCTGCGGCTCGATCACGGGCGCGCCCAAGCACAGCACCATGGCGCTGATCGACGCGATCGAATCGACGCCGCGCGGGCTCTACACGGGCATGCTGGGCTGGCTCGACGCGGCGCCGGCGGGCGCTTGCGGCGACTTCTGCCTGGCGGTCACGATCCGCACGCTGACGCTCGAGGCGCCGAGCGTCGATGGATATCGCGCCGGTACAATGGGCGTCGGCGCGGGCATCGTGCTCGACAGCCGTGCCCCTGGCGAATACGCGGAGTGCGAATTGAAGGCCCGTTTCCTGACCGACGCCGATCCCGGCCTGCAACTGTTCGAAACCCTGTACGCGACGCGTGCCGAGGGCGTGCGCCATCTCGATCGCCATCTCGCGCGGCTGGGCGGCAGCGCCGAGGCGCTCGGCTTTGTCTTCGACGCGGCCGCGATCGAGCAGCAGGTCCGCGCGCGCGTCGACGGCTTCGACGCCGACGGCCCGCATCGCCTGCGCGCGGCGCTCTCGAGGGACGGCTCGCTCGAACTGACATCGGCGCCGCTCGCGCCGCTGGCGGCCCCGGTGATCGAGGTGCTGCTGGCATCCGAGCACGGTTTCGCGCCGACCGCCTCCTCGGACCCGCTGCTCGCGCACAAGAGCACGCGCCGCGCCGAATACGATCGCGCCTGGCGCGAGGCCGAGGCGGCCGGTGCCTTCGACATGCTGTTCGTCAACGAGCGCGGCGAGCTGACCGAGGGCGGCCGCAGCAACGTCTTCGTGAAACTCGACGGCCGCTGGTTCACGCCGCCGCTGGCCAGCGGCCTGCTGCCGGGCGTGATGCGCGGCGCGCTGCTGGCGGACCCGGCGCTCGGCGCGAGCGAGCGCGTCCTGAGGCCGGACGAGCTGGCGCGCGCCGATGGCCTGCTGATCTGCAATGCCTTGCGCGGTGCGGTCGAGGCGAGCTTGCGCCGGATCTGAACGCGCGGCGCGGCGCGCCGACTGGTCAACGAAAAAGCGCGGCACCTTTCGAGGTGCCGCGCTTTTTTATCGCCGTCGTGCCGACCGGCGGAGAACTCAGAACGAGTGCTCGGGCCCGGGGAAGCTGCCGTCCTTGACGGCGCGCACATAGGCCTCGACGGCCGCCAGGATGCTCGGCTGGCCGTGCATGAAATCCTTCACGAAGCGCGGGCGCTTGCCGGGGAAGATGCCCAGCATGTCGTGCAGCACCAGCACCTGGCCCGAGCAGTTGAGACCG
This sequence comes from Burkholderia sp. Cy-637, assembly GCF_011753175.1. Classification (NCBI taxonomy): domain Bacteria; kingdom Pseudomonadati; phylum Pseudomonadota; class Betaproteobacteria; order Burkholderiales; family Burkholderiaceae; genus Burkholderia; species Burkholderia sp. Cy-637. The sequence continues at coordinate 19,615 of NZ_VWWC01000027.1, forward strand.
GCGCCGATGCCGATGGTCGGCGTGCTGACGAGTTCGGTCAGCTCCGAGGCCACCAGGGTCGGCACCGCCTCGAGCACGATCAGCTGCGCGCCGGCCTGCTCCAGCGCCTTGGCGTCGCGCAGCAGCTGGGCCGCGCCCGCCTCGGTCTTGCCCTGCACCTTGAAGCCGCCGAAGGCATGCACCGATTGCGGCGTGAGCCCCAGGTGCGGACAGACCGGCACCGCGCGCTCGACCAGGAAGCGCACCGTCTCGGCCAGCCATTCGCCGCCCTCCAGCTTGACCATCTGCGCGCCGGCGCGCATCAGCTTGACCGAGCTCTCGAAGGCCTGCTCGGGCGTGCCGTAGGTGCCGAACGGCAGGTCGGCGACGATCAGCGCGCGCGGCTGGGCGCGCGCCACGCAGGCCGTGTGATAGGCGATCTCGTCGAGCGTGACGGGCAGGGTGGTGGTCTGGCCTTGCAGCACGTTGCCGAGCGAATCGCCGATCAGCAGCGCGTCGACGCCGGCGCGATCGAGCAGCGAGGCGAAGCTCGCGTCGTAGCAGGTCAGCATCGCGATCTTCTCGCCGGCCGCGCGCATCTGCTGCAGCTTGGGCACGGTGATGGCCGCGCGGCTCGATTCCTGGAGATAGGTCATGGGGAGATCCGGTTCGTGAGGAAAGACAGGCGGCGCGACGACGCTGGTCAGCGGTCGGCGCCGCCCTTGACGAAGGATTCCTTGCGGCCGCGCATGGTCTCGATGCGCGTCATCAGCAGTGCAAGGTCGTCCGGCGAGTCGAGCGGATTCAGGTGTTCCGCGGCGACGGTGAGGACCGGCGTGCGGTCGTAGTGATAGAAGAATTCGTTGTAGGCGTCGCACAGTGAGCGCAGGTAGGCGTCGCCGATCTGCAGCTCCATCGCGATGCCGCGCTTCTGGATGCGCGCGTAGAGCACCTCGGGGCTGGCCTGCAGGTAGACCACTAGGTCCGGCGCCGGGGCCGGTACGTCGACGCGCTCGGCCAGCGCGCGATAGAGCTGCCATTCGTCGTCGCCCAGCGTCAGGCGCGCGAAGATCTCGTTCTTCTGCGGCATGTAGTCGGCGACGATCGCCAGGCCCGCCGCCTGGGCGGCCGCCAGCTCCTGCGCCTGCTGCGCGCGCTGCAGCGCGAACGACAACTGCGCGGGCAGCGCGTAGCGCGCGCCCTCGCGATAGAAGCGTTCCAGGAAGGGATTGTCCTGCGGCCGCTCGAGCAGGGGGCGCATCGCCCAGCGTTCGGCGATCAATGCCGCCAGCGAGGTCTTGCCCACCCCGATCGGCCCCTCGATCGCGATGTAGCGATGCGGCGGGCGCGGGTCGGGCGGCGTGACGGTCAGCGGAGTGGCGTTCATCGGCAGCGGCTTTTGTCGTTCGCGGCCTTCATCGCCATCAGGCACTGGCAGGTCTGCACCTTCTCGATGCGCTGGTCGGCCACCGCGGTCAGGAAGGCCTGCGCGTGGCCGTGGATCGGGATCGCCAGCGCCGGGTCGAGCTCGACCAGCGGCACCAGCACGAAGGCGCGCCCGGTCAGGCGCGGATGCGGCACCACCAGGTCGGGTTCGTCGATGGTGTGATCGCCGTACAGCAGGATGTCGATGTCGAGCGTGCGCGGCGCGTTGTGGAACGGCCGCTCGCGGCCGAAGTGGTGCTCGATCTGCTGACAGAGCTTGAGCAATTCGCGGGCCGCCAGACGCGTCTCGATCTTGACCGCGCAGTTGTAGTAGTCGTCACCGCCGGCGTCGATCGGCGCCGTCCGGTACAGGCTCGATTTGCCGAGCACGGTGACCGCGCATTGCTGCGCGAGGCAGACCACCGCATCCTTCAATGTCTGGCGCGCATCGCCGAGATTCGCGCCGAGGCCGAGATAAGCAAGCGTCATGGCATCCACTTCCTGCGTCGTCCGACGGCTCAGTCGTCCGCATCCGGCGCTTCGGCCGGCTGCTGCGCCGCGCCGCCGTCTTCCGGACGGCGGTTGCGCACGCCGCCGCGGCGGCGGCGCTTGCGGGGCCCGGCGGCCCCCGGTACTCCAGGCGCCTTGTCGCGCGAGGTGCCCTGGGTGAGCAGCGTCTCGCGTGCCGCGGCATCGCCGTCGATGAAATCCGTCCACCACTGCGCCACCGATTCGTCCAGTTCGCCGGACTCGCAGCGCAGCAGGAGGAAATCATACCCCGCTCTAAATCTTTGGTGTTCCAGCAGCCGGATCGCGCTGCGGCCCGAGCGTTTCTCGAGGCGCAGTTGCAGGCCCCAGATCTCGCGCATGTCGGCCGAGTAGCGCTTGTGGATCGCCAGCTTCTCGGTCTGCATCTCCAGCACGTCGTCCATCGCGCGCTGCAGGGCCGGCACCGGGAATTCGCCGTTGGCGACGTACTGGTTCCAGCGCTGGCGCATGTCGTGCCAGAGCAGGGTCGCGAACAAAAAGCCCGGCGACACCGACTTGCCGGCGCGCACGCGCGCGTCGGTATTGTTCAGCGCCAGCGTGATGAACTTCTCGCCCTGGGGCTGTTCGAGCACCACGTCGAGCAGCGGCAGCAGCCCGTGGTGCAGGCCTTCGCCGCGCAACTGCTTCAGGCAGGCCAGCGCGTGGCCCGAGAGCAGCAGCTTGAGCATCTCGTCGAACAGGCGCGCGGCCGGCACGTTGTTGATCAGGTCGGCCAGCGGCTTGATCGGATCGCGCGTATGCGGCTCGATGTCGAAGCCGAGCTTGGCCGCGAAGCGCACCACGCGCAGCATGCGCACCGGATCCTCGCGGTAGCGCGTGGCCGGGTCTCCGATCATGCGCAACAAGCGTGCGCGCATGTCGGCCATGCCGTCGTGGTAGTCGAGCACGGTCTGCGTCGCGGGGTCGTAATACATCGCGTTGATCGTGAAGTCGCGGCGCGCCGCGTCCTCGTGCTGCTCGCCCCAGACGTTGTCGCGCAGCACGCGGCCGCTGGCGTCCACCGCGTGGGTGCGCCGGTCCAGCTCGTCGCGCTTCATGCGGCGCGGCGGCGGCGCGTCGGCGGGCGGTGCCTCGGCCGGCGCGTCGACCAGAGCGCGGAAGGTCGAGACCTCGATCAGCTCCTGGCCGAACTGCACGTGCACGATCTGGAAGCGCCGCCCGATCAGGCGCGCGCGGCGGAACAGGCGCTGCACCTCGGTCGGGGTGGCGTCGGTGGCGACGTCGAAATCCTTGGGCGCGATGCCGAACAGCAGGTCGCGTACCGCGCCGCCGACGATGAAGGCGCGGAAACCCGCCTGCTGCAGCGTGTCGGTCACGCGGACCGCGTTGCGCGAGATCAGCGAGGGATCGATGCCGTGCACGGCGGCCGGCACGATGGTGGGGTCGGTGCGCCGCTCGGCCACTTTCGCGGCGTCGCGCGCGGCCTGCTTCTGCGCGTTCGCTTTTTTCGCGGCGGCGGTGGCCGGCGCGCGCGGGGCGGCGCGTTCGGACGGCGCGGCCTCGGCGGGGGCGGAATCGTCGCGGGCGGCGCTATCGTCCTGCCCGAGCAGCTTGCGGATGAGTTTCTTGATCACGAAGGTTGGAATAGATCGAGGATGCGCCAGCCCTGCTCGCGGGCATGCGTGCGCAGCGTGTCGTCGGGGTTGGTCGCGACCGGGTCGGTGACTTTCGCGAGCAGCGGGATGTCGTTGTGCGAGTCGCTGTAGAAGTAGCTGCGCTCGAAATCGGCCAGGCTCTTGCCGAGCGAGGCGAGCCAGGCCTCGGTGCGCGCGATCTTGCCCTCGCGGAAGCTCGGCACGCCGGTGGCGCGGCCGGTGAGGTCGGAGGCCGGATGGCCGTCGACCGTCTCGACCTCGCAGGCGATCAGGGTCTCGACGCCGAAGGCATCGGCGATCGGGCGCGTCACGAAGGCGTTGGTGGCGGTGACGATGCAGCAGAGATCGCCCGCCTCGCGATGCCGGCGCACCAGCTCGAGCGCGGCCGGCAGCATCGCCGGGCGGATCACTTCCTGCATGTACTGCTCGTGCCAGGCGTCGAGCTGCGCGCGCGGATGCCTGGCCAGCGGCGCCAGCGCGGCCGCCAGGTAGGCGTGGATGTCGAGCGTGCCGGCCTTGTAGTCGGCGTAGAAACGGTCGTTCTGACGCTTGAAGCTTTCCGCGTCGACGAGACCGAGCTTGATCATGAAGCGACCCCATTCGTGGTCGCTGTCGGTCGGGATCAAGGTGTGATCGAGGTCAAAGAGTGCCAGATTTGTCATGGAGGGGCATTTTACTTGAAGCTACTTGATCTGGCCGGAACCGCCCGCCTCGCGCTCCAGCGTGGCCAGCAGCGTGCGCAGCAGCGGCAGCGTGACGGCGCGTTTCTGTTCGAGCGAGAAGCGGTCGAGCGCGTCGAGCAGGGCCATCAGGCTCGGCATGTCGCGCCGGTAGTGCGTGAGCAGGTAGGCGGGCACGTCGTCGGCGATGGCGATGCCGCGGTCGCGCGCGGCGCGCTTGAAGACCGCCGCCTTGTCGGCGTCGGACAGCGGCGCGAGATGGAACACCAGGCCCCAGCCCAGGCGCGTGCGCAGGTCCTCGCGCACGTCGAGCGCGAGCGGCGCGGCCGGCCCCGCGCCGACGAAGGCGCTGGACGGGTGGGCGCGCACCTCGTTGAACAGGTTGAACAGGGCGATCTGCTGGTTGTCGCTCATCGCGTCGATGTCGTCGACGGCGTACAGCGAGACGCGCGGGTCGAAGGCGATCTCGCCGAGCGGGCTTTGCGGCGTCAGGTAGCGCGCGCTGCCGTAGGAGGTGTCGTAGACCAGCGCCTGCAGCAGGTGGCTGCGACCGCTGCCGGCCTCGCCCCAGACATAGAAGGAGCGGTCGGCCACCGGGCCCGCCGCGAGCGCGAGATCGAGCCGGCGCAGCCGCGAGACGAGCTCGTCGTTGGCCCCGATGGTGAAGTTCTCGAAGGTACGCGGCGGCGGGGTGCCGAGGTCGAGCGTCAGTTGACGGGTGGCGGTCACGATGCGGGGCGGTTGAGGTCGGGCTCGCGCCGTGCGGCGGCAGGCAGGGGGAAGCGATCGGGGCCGTGGCGCCGCGCGGCTGTCGTGGCGGCCCAACGCCGGGCGGGCCGGGCGGGTGCCGGGCGACGGTGGCAGGCAGGTGCCGGGCTTCGTTTCGCGGCCGCGTCCGTCGTCCTCGACATGCCGCCGGCATGGGCCGGCCCTGGCTGGCGCGGCATCGCGCCGGTGCTGGCCGGCGGCCGCGCGAACGGCGATGAAAACGGGGACGATTCGGACACGATGGTTTCCGTCGAAAGATCGGCGCGGGAATTCGGCCGGGCGTCCGGCTTCGGGTAAAATCGCATTTTACCGACCTTCTCGCATTCCCCCATGACTTCTCCGAAATCCGCTCCCGACGCCCAAGGTCTTTCCTACCGTGACGCGGGCGTCGACATCGACGCGGGCGATGCCCTCATCGACAAGATCAAGCCCTTTGCGAAGAAAACGCTGCGCGACGGCGTGCTCGGCGGGATCGGCGGATTCGGCGCGCTGTTCGAGGTGCCCAAGCGCTACCAGGAGCCGGTGCTGGTGTCCGGCACCGACGGCGTGGGCACCAAGCTCAAGCTGGCCTTCCACCTGAACCGCCACGACACGGTCGGCCAGGACCTGGTGGCGATGAGCGTCAACGACATCCTGGTGCAGGGTGCCGAGCCGCTGTTCTTCCTCGACTACTTCGCCTGCGGCAAGCTCGACGTCGATACCGCGGCCACCGTCATCAAGGGCATCGCGACGGGCTGCGAACTGTCGGGCTGCGCGCTGATCGGCGGCGAAACCGCGGAAATGCCGGGCATGTACCCGGACGGCGAATACGACCTGGCCGGTTTCGCGGTCGGCGCGGTGGAGAAGAGCAAGATCATCGACGGCAGCACCATCGCCGAGGGCGACGTGGTGCTGGGCCTGGCCTCGAGCGGCATCCACTCGAACGGCTTCTCGCTGGTGCGCAAGATCATCGAGCGCGCCAACCCGGACCTGAACGCGCCGTTCGACGGCCGCACGCTGGCCGACGCGCTGATTGCGCCGACCCGCATCTACGTGAAGCCGCTGCTCGCGCTGATGGCCAAGCTGACGGTCAAGGGCATGGCCCACATCACCGGCGGCGGCCTGGTCGAGAACATCCCGCGCGTGCTGCGCGAAGGCCTGACGGCCGAGCTCGACCAGAGCGCCTGGACCCTGCCGCCGCTGTTCCAGTGGCTGCAGGAGCATGGCGGCGTGGCCGACGCGGAAATGCACCGCGTGTTCAACTGCGGGATCGGGATGGCCGTGATCGTGTCGGCCGCCGATGCCGATGCGGCCGTGGCGGAACTGAGCGCCGCCGGCGAGCAGGTCTGGAAGATCGGCCGCGTGCGCGCGAGCCGCGAAGGCGAGGCGCAGACGGTGGTTGTCTGAGGTAAGGGAAGGACGAACCGGGCGGCGCGTGTCGGCGCCGCCGATCGTCCAGCCACCCGGCAGGAATACGAAGGGCCGCGATTTCGAATCGCGGCCCTTTTCATTTGGCGCAGCGCATCGCGGTGATCGAGGCGGCTAGCCGGCGTTCGCCTCCAGCACGCGCTCGAGCGCGGCCACCGCGCGCGCCGGCGCATCCTCGGCGCAGCAGTCGACCACCACCCGCTCCGGCATCGAGCGCAGCCAGGTGAGCTGCCGCTTGCAGAGCTGGCGCGTCGCGAACACGCCCTTGTCGCGCATGGTCGCGTGGTCGGTCGCGCCGTCCAGGTATTCCCAGGCCTGCCGGTAGCCGACGCAGCGCATCGAGGGCAGGCCCAGGTGCAGGTCCTCGCGGCGGCGCAGCCGTTCCACCTCGTCGATGAAACCGGCCGCGAGCATCGCGTCGAAGCGCGTGGCGATGCGCGCGTGCAGCACCGCCCGGTCCGACGGTTCGAGCGCCACCGGCACGAAACGGTAGCGCCCGGCCGCCGCGTCCTCGCGCGGCGCGGCCAGCAGCGCCGACATCGGCTGCCCGCTCAGCATGAACACCTCGAGCGCGCGCTGGATGCGCTGCGCGTCGTTCGGCGCGAGTCGCGCGGCGGTGGCCGCGTCGACCCCGGCGAGCCGCGCATGCAGAGCCGGCCAGCCCTCGCGCGCGGCGTCCTCGTCGAGTCGCGCGCGCAGTTCCGGATCGGCGGCCGGCAGGGCGTTGAGCCCTTGCGTGAGCGCCTTGTAGTAGAGCATGGTGCCGCCCGCCAGCAGCGGGATGCGCCCGCGCGCGATGATCTCCTCGACCAGGCGCAGCGTGTCGGCACGGAATTCGGCGGCCGAGTAAGCGGCGGCCGGGTCGATGAGGTCGATCAGGTGGTGCGGCACGCGCTCGCGTTCCTCGCGGCTGGGCTTGGCGGTGCCGATGTCCATGCCGCGATAGACCAGGGCCGAGTCGACACTGACGATCTCGATCGGCAGGCGCTCGGCCAGCGCCAGCGCCGCGGCGGTCTTGCCCGAGGCGGTCGGGCCCAGCAGGCACGCCACCGTGAGCGGCGCGCGACGGTTCGTCATGCTCATTGTCCGCGCATGAACAGGCGGTCGAGATCGCCGAGCGTGAGCTGGTACCAGGTCGGGCGGCCGTGGTTGCACTGGTCGGCGCGTTCGGTCGCCTCCATCTGGCGCAGCAGCGCGTTCATCTCGTCGAGCGTGAGGCGCCGGTTCGCGCGCACCGCGTGATGGCAGGCCAGCGTGCCCAGCAGTTCGTGCTGGCGCTCGGTCAGCACGCGCGAGCCGCCGAATTCGTGCAGGTCGGCCAGGATCGCGCGCGCCAGCGTCGGCAGGTCGGCATCCTTCAGGAGGGCCGGCACGGCGCGGATCGCCAGCGTGGTGGGCGAGAGCATCGCCAGGTCGAAGCCGAGCGCGTCGAGCGTCTCGCGTTCCTCGTCGGCGGTGCCGATCTCGACCGGCGTGGCCGTGATCGTCACCGGCAGCAGCAGCGACTGCACCGCGATGCTGCGGTTGGCCAGCGCGGTCTTGAACTGCTCGTAGAGGATCCGCTCGTGCGCCGCGTGCATGTCGACGATCACCAGGCCCTGCGCGTTCTGCGCCAGCACGTAGATGCCGTGGACCTGGCCGAGCGCGAAGCCGAGCGGCTGCTGGTCGTGCGCGCCGTCGGCGGGCAGGCTGCCCGGCGTCGCGCCGAACGGTGCCGGGGCCGGCTCGGCCACGCCCGCGCTGCCGTCGCCGGCCTGGCCGTCCTTGCGGCCGAACAGGGCGTCGTAGAGCGCGAGCGGCTGCGCGACGGGCAGGGTGCCTTGCGTCATGCGCGACTGGCGCATCCAGGTGTTGCCCGAAACCGGGCGGGCGCTGCCGCCGCCAGCACCGCCACCGCCGAAACCACCGCCGCTGGAAGCACCAGCGCCGAAGCGGGAAGTACCAAAGCCGCCCGAGGCGCCGCCGCCGAAGCCGCCCGCACCATCGGCCGATGCCGTGCCGCCGGCCTCGCCGCTCACCTCGCCGCCTTCCGAGCCGGTGCCCGCGCCGAGCGGCGTGCGCTCGAACGAGGCCGGGCTGCCCGGCTGGGCCGGCGAGAGATGCGCGGCGTGCCCGCCCGCGGTGGTTTCCGGCGAGGCACCGGCGTGCCGCGCCAGCGCGCGCTGCACGGCATGGAACACGTATTGGTGGATCGAGCGCGAATCGCGGAAACGCACCTCGATCTTCGAAGGATGCACGTTCACGTCGACCGCCTCGGGCGGCAGGTCGAGGAACAGCACGTAGGACGGGTAACGATCGCCGTGCAGCACGTCCTCGTAGGCGGCGCGCACCGCGTGGGTCAGCAGCTTGTCGCGCACGAAGCGGCCGTTGACGAAGAAATATTGCTGGTCGGCGCGGCCGCGGCTGGCGGTCGGCAGGCCTGCGCAGCCATACACGGCCAGCGGCCCGGCGCTCTCGTCGAGCGGCAGGTGGGCGGTGGCGAAACCCTCGCCGAGGATCTTCGAGACACGCACCGCCGGTTCGCTGGCGTTCCAGTGCTCGACGGCACGGCCGTTGTGCAGCACCGAGATCGCCACCTCGGGCCGCGCCAGCGCCGCGCGGCGGATCATTTCCAGGCAGTGGCCGAATTCGGTCTGCTCGCTTTTCAGGAACTTTCGGCGCGCCGGCGTGTTGAAGTAGAGTTCGCGCACCTCGATGGTGGTGCCGCGCGTGCCGGCCGCGGGCGAGAGCGCGCCCGTGTCGGCGTCGATGCGGGTGGCGTGCGCGGCGTCCTCCGTGCGGCTGGTGATCGACATCTCGGCGACCGAGGCGATCGAGGCCAGCGCCTCGCCGCGAAAGCCCAGCGTGGCGACCGACTCGAGCTCGTGCAGCGAGCGGATCTTGCTGGTGGCATGGCGCATCAGCGCGAGCGGCAGCTCGTCGGCGGGAATCCCGCAGCCGTCGTCGGTGATCGAGATCCGTTTGACGCCGCCTTCCTCGAGCACGATGCGCAGGCTGCCGGCGCCGGCGTCGATCGCGTTCTCCAGCAGCTCCTTGACCACGGAGGCAGGGCGTTCGACCACCTCGCCGGCCGCGATCTGGCTGATCAGCTGGTCGGGCAGCGGCTGGATCGCGCGCAGCGGGCGCGGGCTGGGGGCGGGCGCGGCGGCGGGCTCGGCAGCGCTGGCGTCGTCGGCGGCGGAATCGGTGAATTCGGACATGCCGCGATTATAACGAGGCTGCCGCCGCCGCACCGGGCGCCGCCACCGGGGGCTTTTTTCACGGAACCCTCAGGTTCTTTCGGTATCATTCCGCGGTCGCGCCGCAGCCCGGCGCCATCGTTCCCGTCATGTCTCGAAATCGAAGGAAACGCATTTGGATACGCTGATTCACTTCTTCGGTCTGGTTCTGCACATCGATGCGTTCCTCGGCCAGTTCATCCGGCAATACGGCGCCTGGGTGTACCTGGTGCTGTTCCTGATCGTGTTCTGCGAAACCGGCCTGGTGATCCTGCCCTTCCTGCCCGGCGATTCGCTGCTGTTCATCGCGGGCGCCTTCGCGGCCTCGGGCGAGATGAGCCTGGCGGGGCTGATCGTGCTGCTGCTGGTGGCGGCCACCGCCGGCAATACCGTCAACTACCTGATCGGCCGCGCGATCGGGCCCAAGGTGTTCGATACGCACATCCCGGTGCTGGAGCGCTTCCTCGATCGCGCCGCGCTGCAGAAGACCCATGATTTCTACGAGCGCCACGGCGGCAAGACCCTGGTGCTGGCGCGCTTCATCCCGGTGGTGCGGACCTTCGCGCCCTTCGTGGCCGGCGTGTCGATGATGCGTTTCGCGCGCTTCCAGTTCTTCAACGTGGCCGGCGCGCTGCTGTGGGTGCTGCTGCTGGTGCTGCTCGGCTACTTCTTCGGCAACATCCCCTTCATCCGCCAATACCTGAACGTGATCGTGCTGGTGGGGATCGGCGCGGCGGCCGTGCCGGTGCTGATCGGCGGAGTCTGGAAGCTGCTGCGCGGCCGCTCGGGCGCGCAGCGCGCGGGCGGCGGACGCGGCTGAGCCAGCGCCCGTCAGCCGGGCCCCGGCGGCCTGCCGCGGCGGTACTCGAAACAACGCCCGCTCGTGGATCGAGCGGGCGTTGTCGTTTCCGCGTCGCCGCGGCGGGGTTCAGCCCGCCGTGCGCTGGATGGTCGGCGTTTCCGGCGTCGGGTAGCCGGCCTCGCGGAAGGTCTCGATGATTACGCGATGCGCGTCGCAATAGACCTGCCAGTAAGTGGCGGGCGGCGTGTTGGGACGCACGAACAGCAGCGGGCCCTCGGGGGTGAGCTGCAGGATGCCGATGTCGGGCGCGGGCGCCGACATCACGTTCGGGATCGCGGTGATCGCCGTGCGCAGCTTTGCGATCGCCTCGACCGGATCGACGCCGTTGGCGATCTTGGCGGTCAGGTCCACGCGCCGATGCGGCGTCGCGCTGTAGTTGGCGATGTTGTCCGAGAAGATCTTGTTGTTGCCGACGATGGTCACCACGTTGTCGCCGGTCAGGATGGTGGTGCTGAACAGGCCCAGCTCCTTGACGGTGCCGGTCACGCCGGCCGCCGCGATCGAGTCGCCGACCTTGAACGGGCGCAGCACCTGCAGGAACACGCCGGCCGCGAAGTGGGCCAGCAGGCCGCCCCAGGCGGTGCCGACCGCCAGGCCGATGCCGGCCAGCAGCGCCGCGAAGGAGGTGGTCTGCACGCCGAACACCTGCAGGATCGCGAGGATCAGCACGATCGTCAGCAGCACGCTGACCACCGAGGAGAGGTAGTAGGCGAGCGTGGTGTCGACCTTGCCGCTGCGCTGCACGAGCCGGCTCAGCAGGCGCGTGGCGAGGCGGATCAGCCAGCGGCCGACGATCCACAGCGCGATCGCGGCGATCACCTTGAGGCCGAAGTCGAGGCCGCGCGTCATCAGGAACTGCTGAGCGGTTGCGAGATCCAGCATGGGTTCTCCGAGGGGGAAAGGAAAAGGGCGCGAGCAGTTATAACCCGATCGTCCTGCGTTATCAATCGATGGACATGCCCTCGTCGAGGGACGATATGCCGAGCACATTGACCGGTCCGCGGGTGGTCATGCCGCTTGCATGGAGTTGAGATAGTTCGAGCGAATATTGCGGTCGCCAGCCTGGTTTTTTTGCGTTAATGTCTTGGGCAATCCGTAATCTCTCATGTGTCATCGCTTGGACTTCCCGAGGCTGCTAACATCGATGATTCCGCTTCGCCGCATCCTGCCCGCCAGTTCACGGGCCCGGGCGAACTGCGCATCGCGTGATCGGAAATCACGATGCCGGGCGATTTGATCCTATTCCTGTATTTGGAGTGCTGCGCGCAATGGCGAAAGACTTTGCTAGTTATTACGATGTCCAGTTTTCGGAAAGCCTCGAGACCGGTTCGATCTATGAGCCGTTCACGCCTTTACTGGAAGCGGCTCATAACCAGCGTATCGAACTGCTGGACAAGCTGCCGCTCGGGGATCTGAGTGACAAGGTCGTCGTCGATTTCGGCACGGGGTCTTGGGGTTTTGCATGTGTTTTCGAAAAATTGCACGACTGCAAGCTGGCGATTGGTATCGATATTTCCGCGCAGGCCGTGGCAATTTCTGAACAGAAGTCCAGGGCTGGCAACTTTGCCTACGGCAATCGCTTCAAATACTTGGTGTCGGACGGCAATACGCTTCCTCTGGAAACGGGGTCGGTGGACGTGTTCTTCACCGGGGAGTGCATCGAACACGTTGAAAATACGGATGCCTTTCTCGATGAGATTTATCGGGTGATGAGGCCTGGCGGCATCCTGATCCTGACGACGCCGAATCCACAGCCCTGGTTTTATCGGATCTTCGGCATGGAATATGCCGTGGGCCCGGAACATATCGCGTTGATGACGTATGACGAACTGAATTCGTACCTGGCGCCTCGTTTCGACGTGTTGGAGTGGCAGGGCTACAACGCTTCGATCCACCCCGATATCGATGGTTTCATTTCAAATCCGGCAATTGCGCAAACCTGGGCTCGCGCTTGCCGCGACAACCCGCGAGATGCTTGCGGCTTTGTTGTGATGGCCCAGGCCAAGCCCGGCTATCGTCCGCGTCAATACGAGCGGAACTCGCGTCGTCTGACTAGTAGCGATGTCCGGCAGAGAGGAGTGTGGGAAGAAATGGGCATCCACAAGGAACTCAGCGCCCATATGACGAAGGCGGGTGGTGAATTGTCCATGTCGTTTACCGGTTCGCAACTCGTGGTGCTGATGTGGGCTCACGACTGGAGCGGTATCGCCAGGATTTCGGTTGACGATGATGTGCGGGAAGCCGACCTGTATTGCGCACATGCCGGTTTCAGGCGTCTGGTGTTCGCAGGGCTGGACCCACACGCGCCGCACCGTCTCGAGATCGCTGCCACGGGACGCAAGAATCCCTTGTCGCATGATGATCAGGTCCTGTTCTTTTCGGCCTCGTCGTTCCAGTCTGTCTGACGTAAAGCCATCCTGAACGGGCTCATGCGTGTGAACCCACCTAGTACTCAAGCAGGCTGATGTACCAGCGGTGTCGTGTGGCGGGAGCATCGGCGGAACTGGTGAGCTGGATGTCGATGACATCGCCGGGCGCTACGAGCACGGCTGGTTGAGAACTGTTGGTTTTCACGCTGTACGTGGTTCCCCGCTTCGAACCGACCGTCATGACGGTTGGCGCGCCATTCTTGCGCAAGGTATAGACGAAGGTCGCCGGCTTGCTGGTGGCCTGTTCGGTGGCGGCGTAGATCGTCATGATCATCGCCCGGCGCGGTATCACGTAGTAGGCGTCTGCCTCTGTCTGATGCGCTCCGTTTGGACCGAGAAACACCGTGCCGCCCGGCGCGACAGGAGCGCCCGAGGTGCCGGTTAGGTCCAGGTCTCCCGATACGTCGACGGCGTCGGTGTCGACGCGATAAGGCCCGTAAGCCGGCGAAAAACCGTGTGCGAACACCTTGTTCTTGCCCAGTGAGACATTCCGGCTTTCGCCATCCAGATTGATGCCCCAGCGGGCCTGGCTCGCATCCCAGTGATAGACCTTGTTGCCCAGGATGAGCGCGTCGGTGACACTGGAAAACACGGCATCGTCGTATCGGCCATTTCCCGCCTGGGAATTAGTGTGGATATCGTTGCCTTCGAAGGTCAATTCGCTGCCCCCGACGATATCGACGCCTTGGCGGTCACTCAGTTCGAAACGATTGCCGAGAATGCGATTGTCGCTGGAATCTTCCTGCCTGAAGCCCACGACATTCTGCCAATGATAGTTGCCGTTGTAGGTCCCTGCGCTCGAGTGAATAGCCAGGAACCCGAAGTCGGCATGAGCGTACCCCTCAAGCATTCCGAACTGATTACCCTCGATCGAAAAATCGTTGCAATAATTGAAGGCTGCGTTCGAGCGCCGATTGCCGAGAAAGTAGCTGTGTGCGATTCGAATTCCCGATATCTGGCGTTCGCGTGTCCCGAAACACTGAAGGCCGTTACCAGAAAAACCAATCACGGAAATATCGTCGAGCAACGCATTGTTGGACCCGGAGTCGAGACGCAAGCCGGTTGACTGCGGTAAGGCCTGAGGCTTGCCCAGCGTATCGAAGGCCAGATGCGAGATGGTCAGCCACTGCGCGTCGGAAAATGTCATTGCGGTGCCGGATGTCGTCAGTGTGAGCAGGCTCGCCTGCCGCCCCTTGCCGATCAACCTGACATTGTTGATGCCGGAGAACTGCATCGGCCGGATCATGCAGCGCCCAGCCGGAAAATCGATTTCCCCGCCACTTTTTACCGACGCGATTGCCGCAACGATAGCTGCCGTGTCCGCGTCGGCATGCTCCATCGATCCGTCGCAGACTGCGCCGAAATCCCGGACGTTGACAATATCCTGCAGTTTGCTCTGCAGGCTTCTCTGTTTTGAACCAAGTGCTGCGCCCCGGAATTGGAATTCGAACGTGGCGCCGGGAGGCGCACGATGGGCGGTGGCGTCGCTGCCGGTGAAGGTCTCCCCGCTCGCGGAGGACGGGGTGGCCGATTGCGTGCTGCTGTTTGTCGAGGCGCTAGATCCTGGCGGGGCGAGCATCAGTGCGCCTATCAAGACGCATGCCCGAATGCTTGGAGGTACCCTATGCCGCGGTCTCGGATCATTTCGATATCCATGGAGTAGCTTCAAGAGTTGGATGCTCGCTGGTAAATGAGGCCATGGGTCACGTGGTTTGCCTTTTGGCGTGATCAATGATTAGGTATCCGTGGCGAGAACGGTCGCTGTTCGACATTGCCATGATGGACAAGGATAGCCGTGCTTTCTGGAATCTCTTCCCAGGCGCCGGGAAGTTCGACGAGCGGTTCGGACAGCACCAGGAACGCATCCTCCCCGACTGCCGTGATGCGAGGATCGTTCGGATACAGTTCGTGCAGGTGCCGGAACGACGTGCTGTGGAACAGCGAACGGGAACGATGCTCGCTCGAGTAGCGTATCGCCACGATCCGTGCGCCGTCGGTGGCGCAGACCGTCATGTTGATCGGTTTATCGATCGCATGTCGGGCAGCGATGTGTTCGATGGCGCCGGCCATACGCTCGATAGCCGGGAGGGGCTCATGTTCGAGCCCAAATGTCAGGGCCAGATGGAACATGATCTCCGAATCGGTGGAGCCTTCGATCGAAGGAAACAAGGCGGGATCGATCCGCATCATCAGATCATGCCGCAGCTTGTGATAGCCGCGGATCAAGCCGTTGTGTACGAATAACCAGCGTCCGTGCCGGAACGGATGGCAGTTGGTTTCCTGTACCGGCGTATCGGTTGCGGCGCGGATATGCGCGAGAAACTGCGGCGAGTGGGTGGCGCGCGCGACTTCACGAAGATTCCTGTCGTTCCAGGCTGGATGGACCGAGCGATAACGAAACGGGATTTCTTCCGGGCGACCGTACCAGCCGATGCCGAACCCATCGCCGTTGGTGGTGGTGGCGCCGAGCCGCGAGTGAAGGCTCTGATCGATCAGGGAGTGCCTGGCGCGAAACAGGACTGTTTCTAGTGGAATCGGATTGCCGGAATAGGCCAGCCAGCGACACATGAGGACCTCCTGCTGGGTATGCATCGAGAATTCGTCGCTTGTCGAGGATAGCGGAAACGGCTGGCTGACGTCGTGTGTTCCGTCGTGAGGATGACGGTAAGGTAGGCGGCGTGGTTAAGACGGAACGCTCCGTTGGGGAGCGAGCGTGCCTGGCGACATCAGGCGCGAATCGGTCTTCCGGAGGCATGTCGACGCGAGATGGGTCGCTCGAAATCAGGTGGTGGCGTGCTGCAATTTCGACAGTTAGAATGCCTACGCCGACTGATCGGCAGATGATAATCATGGAGCGTTCCGTGCCGTACACTCATGTGAATTTCCCCGCGCTGGAAAAGAAGCATATCGAAGGCGCAAGACTGTTTGCCAATCGTGCCGACATGGTTGGTTTTCTAGGCAGGCTGGGCGGCGTTGTGGCTGAGCTGGGTGTGGCAGCTGGCGATTTCTCGCAGTTCATGCTGGAAAAGCTGATCCCCAAGAAATTCGTGGCGATCGACCTGTTTGATATGCACAAGTATCCGATGATCTGGGGCAAGCCTTCCTCGGAACTCTTCAACAATATGACGCAAATCGATTTCTTTCGGAATCGCTTTGCCAAATACGGTGATCGAGTGATCGCTGACGAAGGCCCCAGCTACGATGTGCTCGAGAAGTACGAGGACGCCAGTTTCGACCTGATCTATGTCGATGCGGGACACGACTACGAAAGTTGCAAACGTGACGCGGAAGTGTCTGGCAGGAAGATTCGTCGGGACGGCCTGATCGTATTCAACGACTACGTCCTCTACGATCCGTTCGGCGATGGGCCTTATGGAGTCGTGCAGGCTGTCAACGAAATGGTTGTCGGTGGCGGTTGGCGTGTGGTGGGCTTCGCGCTCGAAAAGAACATGTTCTGCGATATTGCGATCCAGCGCGTCTGAGCATGGAAGGGCAGCATGTGCCGGTGCAAGGCCCTCCTGTCGCTCCATGAAAGCGCCCCGGAGCCGGAATTCGATCCAGGGCGCTGCATATCCGCTGGCGGGACGTGTGTCTATTTGCCTGCGCGTCCGTACGTATCCTCGAATCTGACGATGTCGTCCTCGCCGAGGTAGGAGCCTGACTGCACCTCGATCAATTCGAGCGGAATTTTTCCCGGGTTCGACAGGCGGTGCAGCGTGCCAAGCGGGATATAGGTCGACTGATTCTCGGTGACCGTGATTTCCTTGTCGCCATTGCGCACGAGTGCCGTGCCTTTGACGACTATCCAATGTTCGGCACGGTGATGGTGCATCTGCAGGCTCAGTTGCGCACCGGGACGCACAACGATGCGCTTTACTTGGAAGCGGTCGCCTTGGTCGAGTCCTTCGTAGGAGCCCCAGGGACGCTCTACCCGGCGATGTGTTACCGATTCGTGCCTGCCCGAGGCGTTCAGCAACTCGACGATTTTCTTGACGTCCTGCGCTTGATCCTTGCGAGCGACCAATACCGCGTCGGCGGTTTCGATGACGACCAGGTTATCGACGCCGATCGTTGCGATCATGCGATGCTCGGCACGCAGGTATGAGTTTGACGAGCGATAGGCGAACACGTCACCCGTCAAGGTGTTGCCATGCTCATCCTGCTCGGCGATATCCGCAAGTGCGTCCCACGAACCGATATCGCTCCATCCGAGGTCTGTGGTGGTAACGACCGCCGCGAGCTTGGTCTTCTCCATCACGGCATAATCGATCGAGATGTTCGGACAGCGGGTGAATGCATCGGCGCCCAGGCGGATGAAATCGGCGTCGCGCTGCGCGGTAGCCAGCGATGCTTCGGCCTGTGCCAAGACTTCTGGCGCATGGCTGCGCAGTTCGTCGAGGTAGGTGGAGGCCTTCAGCAGGAACATGCCGCTGTTCCAGGAGTAGGCCGGATCGGCGAGAAAGTGTGCGGCGGTTGCCGCGTCGGGTTTCTCGACGAAAGCGTCCACTTCGAACGTACCTGTATCGTCGGACAGCGGCGCGCCACGACGGATATAGCCATAACCCGTGTGTGCGAGTGTCGGTGTGATGCCGAATGTAACGAGTCTGTCGTCTGCGGCCGTGCGGGCGGCGTCTTCGACGGCAGCGATAAATGCATCTTCATTGCGGATGACATGATCGGACGGAAGCACCAGCAG
This sequence comes from Burkholderia sp. Cy-637, assembly GCF_011753175.1. Taxonomy (NCBI): domain Bacteria; kingdom Pseudomonadati; phylum Pseudomonadota; class Betaproteobacteria; order Burkholderiales; family Burkholderiaceae; genus Burkholderia; species Burkholderia sp. Cy-637. Next base: position 37,223 of record NZ_VWWC01000027.1, read on the forward strand.
GAGTGCCTCTGGCTCGTCTCGGACGAGCAGGGCGGCTATCGCGATAGCCGGGGCGGTATTACGGCCCACCGGCTCGAGAACGATCGACGAGGGCGTGATGCCCGTCCTGCGAAGCTGCTCGGCGACCAGAAAGCGTTGCTCGTCGTTGGTGACGATGATCGGCTGGGAAACATCCGAGATTCGACGAAGCCGCAAGGCGGTCTGCTGTACCAGCGAGTGTTCTCCGGTCAGCTTCAGATATTGCTTTGGATATCCTCCACGTGACATGGGCCAGAGACGGGTGCCGCTGCCGCCACACAGAATTACCGGATGAATCATTGTATTTCTCCACCATGGACTGTATTGATGCTGGCCGATACGAGATCCGACGAAACAGGATTGTTCATCCCACGCTGTCGTATCGAGTTTTGTTCGTCATGCCAATCTGCTATTTTATCCGCGATCGGCGCATGGCCCATCGCCAGGCAAGATGGCGGGCGGCATTCCTGGACCAGCGGTAGGCTTTGAGCAACCATCGTGTGCGACGACGGCGGATTCGATTCAAGGGCCGCGCCGCACTGTCCGCGAGCCTGCGCACGACCGCCTCGGGGGTCGTAAACAAGCCGAGTTCCCAGTCCCAGTAGATGGCGTAGCGCAGCAAGGTGCCGGCCGTCAATTGATCGAGTGTGAGCGCACGCTCGCGCCATCGTGGTTCGAGTGCATCCTGCGTAAGTCCCCAGCCCGCGTAGAACGGCAGTCCATAAGTGCAGACATGCTTGCCCCGAAGCAATGCTTCGAACCCGGAAAGCGAAGACAGCGTATGAATTTCATCGGCGATATCGATGAGTGAGATCAGATCTGCCTCGGTATCTATCACATCGGCGAGCCCGCCCGCCTCGATCAGGCCGGTCCGATTGCCGGACAGCACGTCGGGGTGCGGCTTGTAGACGATGAAGCCGGCGGGATGCCGTCGCCGGACTTCGGCGAGCAGTGCCTCCGATGTGCCGATTTCGCCAGTACCGAGGCGAATCGAGGCATCGTCGGCGACCTGCCCAGGTACCAGCAAGATGCGTTTGCCGCTCGGGCACCGCCACGTCGGGGCGTGACGGCCGAGATTGTATTTTGTCAGCCCTCGTTCGACGATGGTCGAGCGCAGGGCGGCGGCACGATCGAGTTCATGCCTGGAGAAATCCGTGCGATTAAGGATCTGCGTCAGATCGCTAGGCCGGCTCGCGTCAAAGTAGATGCCCGACCGGTCCAGCACCTGGCTCATCGGCGCGGACATGTCGGAACCGAGGCCGTCGGAATGAAGAAAACCGTCCTCGATCCGGAAATGCCCGACACCGGACGGCAGTGTCTCGGCCGGGCGCCCACCCCAGATCGCGGCCAGTTCTCCTGGCTGTACCGCCGTTGCCTGCGACACCCAGCGCAGGGTGGCGCCGCCTGCCGTGATGTAGGGGGTTGCATAAGGGCGCTTCCACCACTGGAACGCGACTGCCGCGATGGCCTGCAGATCCACGAACCGTTTTGCCACGTCGTGCTGCAATTCGATACTGTCCAGTAAGGTGTCGAGCTCGCCGATCTCGTGGCTGTGTGGATCGACATAGACGGCTGCCTCGAGGAAAACGGCCCTGAACAACGAGTCGATGCCATGGGCGACGCCACGTCGTGGAACGTGCGGCGAATCGAATGTGAGCCCCCAGCCCGCGTAATACGGGCTGCCGTGGACATGGACCGAAACGCCAGCGATTAGCGCGGCCATACCTTCCGAGGCACCAATTAGATGGACCTCGTCGGTCATCTTCAATACTTCGGTCAGCGAATGGGTGCTGTCGAGCACGGGCAGCGTGCTCAGGCGAGAGTCGCCCTGCGATAGCCAGGTTCCCGAGCCGGGATCGGCGGATCTGAGCAGCCAGAGTTCGCCGCCCGTGTTCATTGCCGCGTCGACCAAGCGGCTGAAGTGTCTACGTCGGTGGCGTCGCGGCGTGCACACATCTGCATGTGTCGTGGTCCGTTCATCGACGATGACGACGCGCTTTTTTGCACGCGGCTGGTGCCACGCGGCTGGAAGTTGCGCAATGCGGCGACGTACGTGAAGAGCATCACAATCGACAACCCGACGCATCAAGCTGGCGATTTCCCGATGCTCGAATGCGGACGACGGTGTCAGCAGATACTCGCCGATGGTTGTCACCAGGGAATGACCCGTACCGCGCGTCGACCGCAATTGAAACCATGAGAGTGGCGGACCGCCCTGGCTGCCGCGCGGCAGGATCGGGCCGGTACATATCGGCATTGCGTCGAGCTGTAGCCATGACGCGATGCGCGCGGCGAACATGCCCAGCGGATTGTCGGTCCAGACGAATCGGGGCCTGCCCCTCAGCCAGCCGCCGAAGCTGGCGCCCGGAGCGAGCGACGGCGGACGCGGAGGGACGAGGGGCGCCGAATCCTTGGTCGATGTGTCTGGTGCCGTCATTTACCCGAGGGTCTCCAGAAATGCGTCAACCCGTTGGAAATGTTCTCGCCATGTCGGCTCGCGAAAGTTGGATATGCGCGTTATTTGGGCATGACGCACCAGACTGTTCGGTCGCGCATATTCGGTGATGTTCGCAAGCCAACCGGTGCCATCGAGTGGGGCGATATATTCCGGAATGTTGTTTGCAATTTCGTGAAAGACGGGAAGATCGCTGGCCAGCACCGGTGTCTGCAATGCCAGTGCCTCGACCAGCGGCATGCCGTAGCCTTCCGCGAAGGAAGGAAACAGCAGGGCTTGTGCGTGCTGCAGCCAAGCTTGGAGTCGGTCGTCGCTGCAATGGGACTCCTCGATGACGAGTTCTCGTATCGGGGCGCAACGCTCCAGCATGTCGACAACGTTTTCACATTCCCAGCCACGGCGGCCGACGATTACCAGACGCGGTGCCGACGTGCCATGCCGCTTCGCCAATTCGCGCCAGATATGCAGCATGAACCAGTGGTTCTTGCGTGGCTCGATCGTCCCGAGCATGACGAAATACGGCGCCTCGATAGGGCGCGCAGAGGTTTTGCCGCGGCTAATCGCCGGCGCGAGGCGCGCGACAGTGCAGGGTGGTAGCGCCAATCCGGAAGCGCGTGCTTCGTCGGCGAGCGCATCGAGCGTGTCCTGGGAGTTGGCAATCAGGCCGCTGGCATTTCGCAAGGCCGTATGGATGCGTGCCCGGTGTGCCGCGTCTACGCCGGGCCGGCAATATTCGGCATGCGTGAGCGGTATCAGGTCGTGCACCATGAACACGGATTTGACATTGCGCTGATGCATGCTGTTGTAATAGCGTACAAACTCCATGCCGGAGTGGCTCGTATGCAGCAGGATTGCCGAGTCGAGGCGCGTGGGTCGAAGAGATCTCAAAACCGCATCCGCCACGATGCGGCGGATTTCCCAGCGATCTCGTCGCGATGCGAGCAATAGTGAAAACAGGTGTGTGGAGGTGCGCCGCGACAGGACAGTGGAGTATCCGCGTTCGCTGAGCACGGCTCGGGCACGCTGACCATATTGTTCGACATAGGCGAGGCCGACGCGGTCGACGCCGGTGGGGATCAGGCCATCGTGCAGCCGTGTGAGCAGGCGCGTTACGTCTAGAAGGATGGGAGGCACTCGGCTGTCGTCGAAGAGGATTCGTACTGCTAAGGCGTTGCCGAAGGGGGCTGTGTACGTTAGGGCTGCTTTGATTGTTCCGCGATTCCCGGTCGACCGATGTTGCGAACGGTAACTAAAAAAACAAGCTTATTATATCTTCCGGCATGAGACAATTTCGCCTCGCCGATTCCTTGCACCTTTGCAACACATGTCGCGTCTACCTCGTCAGCTTACTTTTTTCGCTATGTTCGTGGCAGCCGCGCTTGCAGGCTGCTCTTCGCTACCAACTTCCGGTCCGAGTCGTGCACAGATCACCAGTCAGTCCACCCAGTCGGCGGAATCGACGGCGGGAATGGCAGGCATTCAGGTGGTCGACCTTACCGACGAGGTGGCGCGTCGCTTGTACGATGAGCGCAGTCACGGCGACTTCGCGACGACACTTGGCAATGGCACCGCGTTCCGGCAGCAGCTTGGGGTCGGCGATGTGATCGAGGTATCGATCTGGGAGGCGCCCCCGGCCACGCTGTTTGGTGCGGCGCCGGTTGACGCGCACGGTGCCTCGTCCGCGTCGGGTACCAGCAATGCGCGTGTGACTGTGCTGCCCGATCAGACCATCGATGGCGACGGTGACATCAATGTCCCGTTTGTCGGTTCGTTGAAAGCCTTAGGCAAAACCCCTAATCAATTAGCTCGAGAAATCACGAGTCGGCTGAAAGGCATTGCTCATGACCCGCAAGTGCTGGTCAAGCTATCGCAGAACGTGACCTCTTACGTGACAGTGGTCGGCGACGTCAATTCGAGCAGCCGCATGCAGTTGTCGGCACGCGGCGAACGCCTGCTCGATGCGTTGGCGAGCGCCGGCGGCGTGCGCCAATCGATCGACAAGGTGACCTTGCAGGTCACACGCGGTTCCACGGTGGTTTCGCTTCCGCTCGAGAGCGTGATCCGTGACCCCAGGCAAAATGTTCCGCTCCATGCCGGCGACGTGGTGACAGCCTTGTTCCAGCCATACAGCTTCATTTCGCTGGGGGCAACGGGAAAGAATCAGGAGGTGGCCTTCGAATCGAAGGGGATCACGCTGGCTCAGGCCATCGCGCGCTCCGGCGGCCTGGATGATTCGCGTTCGGATGCGCAGGGTGTCTTCATTTTCCGTCTCGAGGATGCGAGTGCGTTGCCGTGGCCGGTCAAGCCGGTTCGTACTACTGCGGATGGCAAGGTCCCGGTCATCTATCGAATGAACCTGCGTGATCCGAAGGCCTTCTTCGTCGCGCAGAGTTTCACCATGGACAACAAGGATCTGCTCTACGTATCGAATGCTCCGATTGCCGAATTGCAGAAGGTTTTGAATCTGGTATTTTCGGTAGCTTACCCGCTCGTAACCGGGGTACAGGCATTCAAGTGATGGCACCGGCCTTCTCGTCCATGCGAGAAGGCTGTCCTGATCCCGATGCATATATGTGTGAAGAATGAATTGTCGGGATAGGCTGGCGCATGGCAGTCGAGTGGATCATGTGCTTATGCGACGTGCAATTCCGGAGCTGCGCGTGGCTTCACATCATGCGCAATTTTCGTAGCTGAAATCGAATGGTTTGCCCATCCCTTTATGGCAAGTTTCGTTTCATACGCACAGAATTTCGAAGACGTCATGCTATGGCGTGCGCTGTCCGATATCGAGCGAGGTAGTTATGTAGATGTCGGCGCGCATGATCCACGGATCGATTCCGTCAGCCGGGCGTTCTACGAACGGGGCTGGCGAGGCATCCACGTTGAACCGATTGCGCAAGACGTCGAACGCCTGAAGCAGGATCGTCCCGACGAAATAGTCATCCAGGCTGCGGTGTCCGATCAGCGCGGCACCGTTGTGATTCACGAGATGTCAGGCTTGTCCACCGGCATCGACGCGATAGCCAAGCAGCATGGTGAGCATGGCATTCCGTCGCGGCAAACCTCGGTTGTCGCGGTGACGCTCGATGATGTGCTGGCCGAGCTCGGCGCACGTGAGATTCACTGGATGAAAATCGACGTCGAGGGCATGGAAAAGCATGTTCTGCTTGGCTGGAAGGGCCCTAGCCGACCATGGATCGTGGTAGTGGAAAGCACGTTGCCGAATTCGTCGGTCCCCAATTGGAATCAATGGGAGCCACTGTTACTCGACAAGGGTTATGAATTCGTTTATTTCGATGGCTTGAATCGTTTCTACCTGTCCCCCGCGCACGCCGACCGTAAGACGGCCTTCGCGGCGCCGCCGAACGTATTTGACGGATTTGCGCTTCAGGGCGATTCTAGTGCACCGTTTTGCGATTTCGTCAATCAGCAAGCCGCTAACAGGGAACAGGAATTGAAGCGACAGGTCGAGTCGCTCGGAAGTGCAATATCGGTGCTTCAGGACAGTCTCGATGCGCGTGAACGCGAACACCGCGAGCAATTGCGTGGCTATATCGAGCATGAAAATATCCTGTCGGAAAAGTTATCGGAAAGCCTCCAGGAAATCGGGCGGCAAAAGGAATTGCGGCCGGAAGCGGCATTGGCTCGGGAGCGCTTGCTCGAACTGCAGTTTCGGAATGCTCGCCGGCAATTCCTCGTCCTAAACCGTAATTCGCTTGGCATCTCGACTTTGTCGGGCAAGCTGTTCGATCTCTCGGCTTCGGCCATGACAGAACGCCAGCGACTTCTCGATGCATTCAGTGCCCGGGAGGAACGGCTGCACGAACTGCTGGCGGCGGCTCAATCAGAACTGGCCGTCCTGACGAAACGACTGTTGGAGCGCGAGCAGGGATTCGCCGAGTCACGCGAACAGTCGCGTGACAACGAGGCGACGCTGCGCCTCGCCCTACAGCAATCCGAACACACGCATCGTGCCGAGATTGACGACGTTCGCACGGCCGCGGATCTGCGCGAGCGGGTACTGCAACAGGATATTGCTCGTCTGGTTGCCGACCTCGATGTGCAGCGCGAGCGCCTGCAGAGCGAGTTGCGGGACAGTGCCGAAGCGCATCGACAAGCGCTTGATGTGTTGCGTAGCGAGATGATCGAGCAGGGCGAGGCGATGACGGCTGCTGCTCTGCATCGCGAGTCGGTGCTGCGCGCGGAGGTCGAGCATCTGGAGCGGGAACGTGATCGGGCGATCCAGGAAGGGGGGGCGCGAGAGGAGAGCCTGCGCAACGAAATATCTGCCGTCGAGACCAACCAGATCCGCGTACTGCAGGCCTTGCGGGAAGCGCTGGAGGAGCATTCGACGAATCTAGCACGCGTGCATGCTGACCGCGAGCAGGCGCTTCGCGAGGAAATCATGACGCTGCATGCGGAACGGTCCAGCATGCATGAGATCTGGGCGGGGCATCAGCAGGACGTGGCACGCCTGGATCAGGAGCGACAGCAGGCGCAACTTCGAATGCAGGAGCAGTTCGATGCGCTCGAGCAGGAATTACTGCATGTCAGGCGTGAGAAGGCGGCGCTCGATGTCGAAGTCGGCCGTCTGCAGGACGGTGAGAGGGAATTGCTTCGCTTGCGCGAGACGCTCGTTTGGCGAATTCTGGCGCCCTTGCACGCGTTGAGGTTGCCGCGCAGGCAGGCGCGCCTGTTCCCATTGCTGGGCGGCAGCGACGCCGCTGACCGGCTCGACGACATTCCTTCGGCGCCAATCCCGGTCTCTCGCCCTGTCCAGTCCGATGCGACCGACCAACATATCCATCACAGCTCTGAATTCGAGTCAGTCATGAAGAAAATCGCGCACGTCAATCAGTTGCTGGATCTCGCGGGCCTGGAGTTCGTCGATAGCGCCTACCAGGTCCTGCTGAATCGCAGCGCCGACCATGAAGGTGCCGGGTATTACCTGAACCGCCTGCGCAAGGGGTACGGCAAGCGCAGTGTGATCGCGCAGATCATGCGCTCGGTGGAAGCAAGGGCGGTTCGTTCCCAGTTGCCGGGGCTTGCCGAACTGCTGGCCGAGGAGCGTTCTTCACGGCATTGGTTGTGGGGCATGTTTCAGCGCCGCAAGGATGTGCGCGCGCAGATGAATCGGCTCGAGTATCTCTACGGACAGGGCCAAGCCGAGATTCACTCCCGAGTCGACGTGCTGGAACTCGGCGTCGAGCGTGTTCATGCACACCTCGACGAACTGATGCGCGAGATGTCGTCGATGCAGGCGCAGTTATTACCCGGTTTGCGTTCATCCAGCGACATCGGACTGCCGACGCGTGACGAATTCGCGACCGGCGGCGGGAACGCCTCGACTGGCGCAACGCGCAAGGCCTCGATCGTCCGCAACCTCGATTTGCCGGTACACGGCACGCCGCGTGAAATCATCGATGCCCTGAAGGACAGGATTGCCTCGTCAAGGGAAGCCTCGCAATTCGTACGTTAAATCCGGATGACAGTGCTCAACAGGATCAGGTATGCAATTCAATACGTCGTTTTCTGGCAGGATCATTCAGGTTACCGAAGCACTGGATTTTGGTGATGCGGTTTCCAACAATGTGATCGCACTCGATGACCTGTTCAAGCGAAGCGGCTTCGAGGCATCGATCCACTCGAAGTGGTTCAGTGAGAAAGTGGCAAATTATCGATCGGATCTCGGCGAGCTCCGGCTGACGGAAAAAGATGTCGTCATCTATCACTTCTATGGCTACGCGGAACATAGTCTGAAGCTCCTGGCCGATCAGTATTGCACGAAGATCCTGGTCTATCACAACGTGACGCCGCACGATTTCTTCGAGAAGGAGTCGAAGCTGTATCGCTTTTGTCGCCAGGGCCGAGAGCAATTGCGGGAGATGCTGGACTGCTTCCATTATTTTTGGGCGGACAGCGAATTCAATCTGAGCGAGTTGCGCGCCCTTGGTGCCGATCCGGATGCCTGTTCCGTAGTACCGATCATCGTTCCTGCCTATGTGGGCGAGGTCAAGCCTGGTGGTCGCGAGGCCGGTGCATGGTTATTCCTGGGCCGTATCGCGCCGAACAAGAACCAGATCGAACTGGTCAAGCTGTTCAAGCGTATGCGAGCCATCAATCCGCTGTATGCGCAGAAGCTCTATATCGCTGGCGGGTATGAGCACGACGAGCCCTACTTCAAGGCCTTGCTCGATGAAATTGAAGCGGGAAACATGCGCGATCTCATACAGTTGACGGGGAAGATTTCCGATCAACAGCGTGATGCATTGTTCTCGAAGGCCTCTCTTTACGTATCCCTGAGCGAGCATGAGGGATTTGGCGTGCCGCTGGTCGAAGCGCCGTTGCGCGGCTTGCCGGTGGTCGCGCTGAATACTACGGCGATTGGAGAGACGATGGGCGGCAAGCCCGGGCTTGCCCATGATCTGCAGGATGTGCAGGATCATATCGCTCGCTTCATGCGAGATGACACGGCTCGGGCCTCGGCACTGGAAGCTCAACGGCTCAACGCGGCGCGTTTCCTGCCAGATGCAGTAGCCCGCCTGATGCTGGCGGCCCTGCGCCCGGTATTGCCCGCGCGCCGGCAATATCGAACCGTGTCGGTGGTGATCTGCACGTATAACCGGCGCGATTATCTCGAGCGTTGCCTAGACTATCTTCGACATCAGACTTGCTCCGATTTCGAGGTGATCGTCGTCAACGGCCCTTCCGACGACGGCACGCAGGATGTGCTGGATCGCCATGCCGGCCGTATCAAGATTGCACAGAATCCCAAACGCAACCTGTCGGTTTCCCGAAATATCGGGATCGAGCTTGCCGATGGCGATGTGATCGCGTTCATCGACGACGATGCGATTCCGTTCGACGACTGGATCGAGAACCTGCTTCGCGAATACAACGGGCGCCCGATGACCACGGCCGGCCTGGGCGGCCCTGCCTACTACGCGGGCTCATTCTGGTTCCAGGCCCAGGACAACGGAATCAACAAGTACGCGAAAGCAAAGGTCAACATCGACAGCGCCGAGATTGGCCGGGACGGCTGGTATCGATATAACACCGGCACCAATGCGACGTTTTCGTCTCGCCACCTGCGCGCTGCGAATGGTTTTGACGAACAGTTCGACTACTACCTCGACGAATCCGAGCTGTGCTTCCGCCTGCAGGCCCAAGGCAAGCTGATTGGATACTCGGACGATGTGATCGTGCGTCACGAGTTTGCGCAGAGCCACAACCGCGAAGGCAAATACAAGTACAACTGGGAAACCATCTGCAAGAACACCGCGTATTTCATCGCAGCCTATTCCGGCCTGAGCAATACGGAGCTGCGTGATTATGTAAGCGACCGCATGCAAGTGGAGCGTATCGAACCGCTGGATGCTGCTGTAAAGGCTGGCGAGCTCGAGGCGGTAGAGCGCGACCAGTACGTGCAGGCGATTCACAAGGGAATCGGTATCGGCCTGAAGGATGCTCTTGCATTTCCGAAGACGCGTCGACTGTCGCCGCCGCCGGAGGCATTCCAGCCATATGCCATCAAAGTGGACTATCCTCGTTGCGACCTTGATGTGAAACGTCTGCATATCTGCATCGTGACACGCGAATTTCCACCTTTCGCTGGAAACGGTGGTGTTGGGACGCTTTACTACCACCTCGCCAGCGAACTGCTGTTGATGGGACATGAAGTATCGATCATTACCCCATCTGGCGAGGACAAGCTGCATCGGCAGGGGCGTTTTTCGATTTACTTCTCGAAGATCCAGCCTGAAGCGTGGGTCAATGGGTTGGATAACGGCTTTACCACCAACCTGCAATGGTCCCTGAGTGCCTTGCATGCCCTGAGCGAATTGCATCGTCAGCGCCCGATCGATGTTGTCGATTCGGCATTGTGGGACAGCGAGTCGCTGGCTTTCTCGCTGGTGCCCGCCGACTCGCGGCCGCCGCTGGTGCTGCGGCTCGTGACGCCGTTCCCGGTAACGTCGCGCATCAATGGATGGTCGGTGCCGGAGCGCGTGACGGAACTGTTCGTCGAGGCGGAGCGGTCCCTATTGCGCCATGCCGACGCGGTGATTCCGATCAGTGAATCGATCGCCGGGACAGTGGAGAAGGAGCATGGAGTGGAGCGCGACGCGCGCTGGGAAATGGCGCATTGCGGCATCGCCTATTGGCCATTTTTCGACGTGAATCTCGGCTATTCGGCGTTTGAAGGCCTGAGAGATCTCACGGACGGCGAACTCGAATCCAGCAAGCTGGTCGTCTTCGTCGGACGTCTGGAGCGCCGCAAGGGTATCGATCTGCTGGTCGATGCCGCCCAGCGCATCCTGGAATCGAATCCGAAGGCTCGATTGCTGATTGCTGGTCGCGACCCGGAGGGCTGGCAGCATCGTGCGGTCGAGATGGTATCGGCTGACGCTCGCAAGCGCCTGCATTTTCTCGGCGAGGTGGCAGATGCGACCCGCGACAAGATCTTGGCGCGTGCTCATTGCCTGGTATTCCCGTCGCGCTATGAATCGTTCGGCTTGGTGCCGCTGGAGGCGTTCGTGCATGGTGTGCCGGTCATCGCATCACGCAGTGGTGCGATTCCGGAGGTGGTTGCAGACGGCAAGTGCGGCTTGCTGTTCGAGCCGGACCGGAGCACGTCTCTCGCGGAAAAAGTGGTGCGGGTCCTGAATGAACCGGGATTGAGGGATCGACTGTCGGTCGGCGCGCGTGCGCAGATTCGCCGATTCAGCAGCCGTAATAGCGCAGCCCAGGCGATCAGGGTCTATGCGGATCTGATCGGCGCATGCGATGAGACACGACCTGCCGAAGTCGCATTCTAGGATCGAGTTGCCGGTCATTTCGGTGTAATGGAGAGTCCGGTTCAGTTGCAGATAACGGATCGTGTAGTTCAACGTGGGGCGGAGCACCATGAAAAAGGCAATCATCACCGGCATCACTGGGCAGGACGGCGCATATCTCGCGCAATTGCTGCTCGAAAAAGGCTATGCCGTGTACGGCACTTATCGCCGGACCAGTTCGGTCAATTTCTGGCGTATTGCCGAAGTCGGTATCGAGCGTCACCCCGACCTGCATCTCGTCGAATACGATCTGACGGATCTTGGCGCCAGCATTCGCCTGTTGCAGACGACAGGGGCCACCGAGGTCTATAACTTGGCTGCTCAGAGCTTCGTCGGCGTGTCGTTCGAGCAGCCTGTCACAACTGCCGAAATCACCGGAATCGGCCCCTTGAACCTGCTTGAGGCGATCCGGATCGTCAATCCTGCCATTCGCTTTTATCAGGCCAGCACCTCCGAGATGTTCGGCCGGGTGCAGGCGATTCCGCAGGTCGAGAGCACGCCGTTCTATCCTCGCAGCCCGTATGGCGTGGCGAAGCTCTATGGCCACTGGATCACGATCAACTATCGAGAAAGCTACGGGATCTTCGGTTGCAGTGGCATCCTGTTCAATCACGAGTCGCCGCTGCGTGGACGCGAATTCGTCACGCGCAAGATCACCGACAGCATGGCCAAGATCCGTCTCGGAAAACTCGACGTGCTCGAGTTGGGCAACCTCGACGCCAAGCGCGACTGGGGTTACGCGAAGGAATACGTGCAAGGCATGTGGCTGATGTTGCAGGCGGAGCGGCCGGATACCTACGTGCTTGCTACCAATCGTACCGAGACAGTGCGCGACTTCGTCACCATGGCAGCACGGGCGGCCGGCATGCGCCTGGAATGGAACGGGGAGGGCGAGAACGAAGTGGGTATCGATGCACACAGCAACAAAACTATCGTGCGCATCAATCCCAAGTTCTACCGCCCGGCCGAGGTCGAACTGTTGATCGGTAACCCCGAGAAGGCTCGCAAGGAACTCGGATGGGAACCGCATACCACACTTGAATCGCTGTGCGAGATGATGGTCCTGGCCGATATCCGGCGCAACGAAGCCGGGTTTTCGTTCTGATCCATGGCAAGGGTACTGATAACGGGCATCGGCGGTTTTACCGGGCGCTATCTCGCACATGAACTGGCGGCCCGTGGGCATGAGGTGCACGGGCTCGCGCGTCGATCGTCGATGCTTGATCAATGGCCGGTTCGCGAAGCCGACCTGCTGGATCGTGCGGGGTTGATGGACGCGCTATCTGAACTGCGTCCCGAGGTGGTAGTTCATCTTGCGGCCATCGCCTTCGTGGCCCACGGTGATATCGACTCGATCTATCGGACCAACGTGGTCGGAACGCGCAACCTGCTCGATGCGCTTGTAGCAACAGGCAGTGGGTCGCAAGCCGTGCTGGTCGCCAGCAGCGCCAATGTATACGGCAATGCCGATTGCGAGTTGATCGACGAGACGGTGGCGCCGCAGCCCGCCAACGACTACGCGATCAGCAAGCTGGCCGCGGAATTTGCTGCCAGGTTGTCGGCCGATCAGCTACCGATAACGATCGTGCGACCGTTTAACTATACCGGGGTGGGGCAGGCGGCGAAGTTCCTGTTGCCGAAGATCGTCGCCAATTTTCGTGAACGGTCAGCGGTGCTCGAACTGGGCAATATCCATGTCGTGCGTGATTTCTCCGACGTCCGGATGGTGGTTCGCGCCTATGCGGAACTGCTTTTCCGAGATTTCTCTGGCCAGACGTTCAACGTTTGCTCGGGCGTAGGTCACACGCTGAAGGACGTGCTCGACATGATGTCGGGCTTGACCGGCCACCATCCCGAGATTCGTATCAATTCCGCCTTCGTGCGTACCAACGAGGTACACAAGCTGGTAGGGGACAATCGCCGCTTGCGAGATGCAATCGGTGAGGTCGACGTCATCGAATTAGAGGACACGCTAGCCTGGATGCTCGAGGACAAACCTTGAAGGTCGCGTTGGCGGTCGACGCGGTGGTGCCACCGCTGACGGGAATCGGGCGTTATGCCTGGGAGTTGGCGCGGCACTTCGTGCAACCCGAGTATGCCTTGTCATCAGTGAAGTTCTACTTCGCCGGCGGCTGGATCGACGACCCCATGGCGTTGCTGGATGGCAACGCGTCCGCCTCCCGGCGTAAATTCCGGCAACTGCCTCGAATCGTTCGTGGGAATCGCCGATTTCGTCGATGGGTGTCCGCACGAGAAAGCCGCGATCATTTATTTCATTCACCGAACTATTTTCTGCCCGAAGACATCGAGTCGGGCGTCATCACGGTCCACGATCTGTCGATTTTTCGATTCCCGGAAACCCATCCCGAGGAGCGTCTGCGTCAGTTCGATCGCAATTTCACGCGCAGCCTGAAGCGCGCACGGCATCTGATCACCGATGCCGAGTCTGTACGGCAGGAGGTGGCGGCCTTCTTCGGATGGCCTCTCGACCGTATCAGCGCGGTGCCGCTCGGCGTCAGCCCGCGGTTCCGGCCGCGAGGCTATGCCGAGCTTGCTTTACAGCTCGATACATACGGGCTGGCGCCTGGTGGCTATTCGCTGTGCGTCTCGACGCTGGAGCCACGGAAACGCCTCGATCGCCTGATCGAGGCCTACGCAGAACTGTCGCCAGCCTTGCGACTCAACTATCCCTTGGTTCTCGTGGGCAGTCGTGGCTGGCTCAACCAGGGCTTGCTCGATCAGATAGAGCGAGCTGAACGACAAGGATGGTTGAAGTATCTTGGCTTCGTTCCCGAAGCCGAGTTGCCGACACTGTACGCGGGAGCACACGCGTTTTTCATGCCATCTCTCTACGAAGGTTTTGGACTTCCCGTGCTCGAGGCGATGGCCAGCGGCGTGCCCGCGCTCACCTCGAATACCTCGTCGTTGCCGGAGGTGGCAGGCGGCGCAGCGTGGCAGGTCGATCCCGATGACCATGAGCAGTTGCGGCAAGGTATCGAGATGGTCCTGTCGGATGAGGACTGGCGTGGGCGGGCAATTGCACGAGGGCTTGAACTTGCGGGGCAAGCCACCTGGCAGCGCTGCGTGATGCGCACCATCGACGTCTATCGCCACCTTGGCGGCTCATGACGCGGTATCGAGACGGGCTATCAGGCCTTTCAACTGGCTCGCGCTGGCCGACCAGGTTAGCGGTTCGATTGCTTCACTGGTGGGAGCGGTGCCCGCGGCAAGGTCGTCCATCCAGCATTTGAGTTGCGACGCGAGCGCAGCGCCGTCCTGGGCTCGAAAGTAGGTCGCATGCTCTCGCGCAATCTCACGGAATACCGGAAGATCTCGCAGCAGGAGAGGCAGCCGGTATCGGGCCGCCTCGATGATCGGAAGACCGAAGCCTTCTCCCTCGGAGGCCAGCACGAGTCCGTTGACGGTGCGATACAACTGTTCCAGTTGCGAATCATCGAGGCTTGCGTGCCACTGCAGGCGCCGGCCGGTTTCCCGATGGGTCTCGATCTTTTCGACAAGCGCCTCGACTGCCCATCCGGCGCGTCCTACGATCACGAGCTGCGCATCCAGGCCGTCGCGCCAGAGTCGTTCGAACGCATCGAGCACGATGGCGTGGCCCTTGCGCGGTTCTATGGTGCCGACCATCAGGATTCGCAATCCGCAGATGCATGCTGCGGATGGTGTAGGCGCTGGAGCGACCGGCAGATCCGCGCCGAGATGAAACCACCATACCGGCAAGGACGAAATACCGATCCGCTGCCGCGTTTGCTCTGCCACCGATGCTGAAATGCAGAACAGGGCATCGGCATGGATGGTGAGCGTCGTCAGCCAGGTGTCGAACGAACGCACGGCACGCCGGGTGAACCATTGGGGATGGAGCGCTGGCAGCATGTCGTAGACGATGAATGCGAAACGGACTCCACTGGCCCGCCAGCATAGGAAATCGCGTTGCCTGCTGGGTGCGATTCGGCTCGCAAGGTCGAGGCCGAGGAAGAGATCGCCCGATGCGACACGAACCGGTTCATCGTCGCAAGCGCCAGCAATACCTGTCATGCGAGCTTGATACTGATTCGCATACGTATAGCTCTGCCTGCGCGTTGCCTTGACAGTGCGCACGACGTATCCCTCGGGCGGTGACGCGAGCAAGGCTCGAACGAGCGAGCGGACGACCCGCTGGATGCCGGTGCCGGCGTCATGGGCGGCGATGATTGACACATCGATCAACAACTGTCGCGGACCAGGCGTCCGTGACGCGGCGACGTCGCGCAATGGCGCGAGCCGTCGCCTTGCCGTTTGAGCGAGGGGGAGACGCCACCAGGTTGCCATATGTTGCAGGCAGGCGAGGATGTAGCGCGTCGAGACTTTCATGACGATAGCCTCGGTGGTCAGGCAAGATTTTCCTGATAGAAATGATACGCGTCGTCGACATGCTCGAAGCCGTGCAGACGACCTTGCACGAGCACGGCGGCCCGGTTGCAATGGGCCCGGATATACCCTGGATCATGACTGACGATGATGAGCGCGCGATCCGCGCGACGTTCGAACAGTTCGAAATGGCATTTCTCGTGAAAGCGGCTGTCGCCGACTGCCACGATCTCGTCGATCAGGAAGCAGTCGAATTCGATCGCCATCGAGATCGCGAAGGCCAGGCGCGCGCGCATCCCCGCGGAATATGACTTGACGGGTTCGCGCAGGTAATAGCCGAGCTCGGAAAATTCCTGAACGAACGGTTCTGCTTGCTTGGCATCTGCGCCATATACGCGGCAGATGAAGCGAAGGTTGTCCATTCCAGTCAGGCTGCCCTGAAAGGCGCCGCCAAACGCAAGAGGCCAGGAGACACTCATACTGCGATGAATCTTGCCGGTGGTCGGCAACTCGGCACCGCTGATCATGCGAATCAGCGTCGATTTGCCGGCACCGTTGCGGCCCAGGATTCCGATCTTCTCGCCGCGCTGCACCTGCAGGTCGACGCCGTTCAGTACCCGACGACGGCCTTGCCGAGTGTGATAGTCCTTGGAAACTCCGGTCAATTCGATCATTCGGGTTCGACTCGCTTGCTGGCATCACGAACCAGATACAGTCCGATGAGCAATAAAATCATATCCGACGTGACCATATAGGCAATGTTGTAGTGGGACTTGACCAGGGCGCCGTAGTAGCCGCTGCGGAGCATTTCGGTGCCATGGACCATCGGTAGCAGTAACACCACCTGCTGGTATTTTTGCGGAAGCCATTCGACCATGAAGACCGCACCGGACAAGGGGAAAAGCAAGTATGCGATGGTGTGCCAGATACGCTCCACAGCTTCGCTTCGTTCACTCAGGGCACCGATGATCAGGCCGAGAGAGCATCCAAATGTTGCCAGATGCAGCCAGGCGCCCAATACCAAGGTGATATCGGAAGGCGGCGCCATCATGCCCATCGATACGAAGAAGATGGTCAGGAACGCAAATGACATGGTCGTACCACCGACCTCAAGCAGCAGGCGCGCAAAAAACAGATCGATGACACGAACGTTGCGGTGATACAGCAGGGCCTGGTTCGGCATGATGGCCAGTGCACACCGGTTGGCGCAGTTGCGCCACAGTAGCACCGACGAGTAACCGGTTACCGCGAACGACGTAATGGACAAGGAAGAACCGTGGGTGGCCTTGATCGCGGTCCAGAGCGCAAGCACGCCGAGCGTGAACATCATCGGCTCGAAGAAAATCCATAGGAAGCCGATGTTGTGCCGCCCGTATCGGGTGATGATCTCGCGCATCAGCAGGGCACCGACCACCCGGCGCTGGATATTGAGCGAACGGGGAAAGGGGGTATCGTGATGCGCCATGGATGACCTTCAGTCGTTGTGCTCGCGCACACCGGCGATCAGGAGCGTCAGGATGCCCCATGCGATCATGCCAAGCGCGAAGACTTCGAAAATGCCCTTTAGTCGCTTGGGTTCAATCGCGATATCCGGCGTATTGGGTTCGATCAGTCGTTCGAGATACAGTTGTTTGCGTTGGGCTTCGGCACGCGCGTTTTCCAGGGCGCCCATGGCCGAAGCTAGTTGCTTATCGGCGAACTGCGAATCGAGTTGCATGCGTGCGTAGACGGCGGCCTTGTCGGCCAGCGAATTTTTGCCGCCCGCCACGCCCGTGGTAGCGGCTTCGATCTGTTGTTGCAGATTCGCTATGCTGGTCTTGAGCACGGCGATCTGCGGGTTCTTCGGTGCGATAGCCTCGAGCTGGGCAAGCTGCGTCTGGGCTGCCAGCATCTGCGTCTGCAGGGTCGTGGCCTGCTGCAACTGCAGGGCTGACTGTTTGTCCGGATCAAATACCGTGTAAGTCTTCCGGTAGCGAGCGAGGGCGGCAGCAGCATCCTTGGCACGCGCTGTCGCGAGGTCCACTTCGTGCTCGGCGAACGCGACCGTATCGGTTGCCGCCCGCCGGTTCATGCGATTGACGAGTCGCTCGCTCATTTCGAGTAGACGCTCGTTGATTGTCGCGGCATCCTTGGCGGTGAAGGCGCGGACCTGCAGCTTCGTGATCGCCGAGGTGGAGTCGAAATCCACCGAGGCAATGCGTTTTCCGTAGTACTCCCACAGATCTTCGAAACTGTTATCACCCCAGCCACCAAAGCGACTGATCAGGTCGCCGTGATCGGAGTATTCGCGGACGATGTAGTTCCTGGCGTTCAACTCCCGGAGTGCATCACGCGATTGAATGTAGTCGATGACAGGATAGGTGTCGTCCTGCGCGCGAGCAAACCCCGTGCCTTGTAGCAGCGCGCCGACGATGTTCGTCTGGGTCTGCTTTTGCGGACTCCGTACTACGAAACGGGATTCGGATACATACACATCCGATGCAATCAAGCCATAGTAGAGAATCGCAGCGGTTGTCGGTATAGCTACCGTCAACAGAAAGACGCGATTGATTTTCTTGAGTCGCTGGACCAGGCCCTGCTTCGGGGTGGTCGAGGGGATGTCACGATCGGTTGCGTTTTCCAACTTTTTCCCGTCAGACTCTATGCCTATTGGGCCCGCACCTGGCAGAAGCGAGGGCATGGACCCTGGATGGATGTAGGTCGAGCAATGCGCCACGTGAGCGAAGTGCTCCAATCGAACCCACTTGGGATGACCAGCATACGTTCCGCGCAGATGCTGGCATGCTGGTTGAGCGAACTCGGCATCGGCGGGCCGTCGTCTACCCGTGAGTGCGGCAGATTATAGCCAGTCGATATGGGTTGCGCCAACTTCGCTGCGGACCGTTTGCACTGCCGACGTTGCTCGATGAACTTTTTGCGTCAAGCTGTTTTTCTTCTTTTCGTAATGTTATATTGCAGCGACAATTCGGGCGGGAACGGGTGGTCGATCTTGAGCGCGACGCGTCCTCGAAGCCGGTGTATAAAATCTCTGTCAGACATCTGGCTTGCTTTGCCCACTACGCGTGCTCCATGCCTCGCTCATTCCTAGTGCTGCAAGGCACGGCATCGCAGTTTTTCAGTCATCTTTCCGACGTGCTGGAGTGCCATGGGCATACGGTGCATCGCGTCAATTTCTGCGGTGGCGATCTGTTCTATGGTCGGCGCCCCGGTGTATCCAACTACGTGGGCGGCCTGTTGGAGCTGTCCGCTTGGTACGCCAGTTTTATCGAGCGCGAAAACATCACCGACGTCCTGATGTTCGGCGACTGCCGCGATGTCCATCGCCCCCTGCATCCGATCGCCGAGCAATATGGCCTGCGCGTGCACGTGTTCGAGGAGGGCTATGTCCGCCCGCACTGGATCACGCTCGAGTCGCACGGCGTCAACGGCCGCTCGCGCATGCCGCGGGATCCCGCCGAATACCTGCGCCTGCGTGAGCTCACCCCGGCTGCCGAACCCGGCGAGCCGACTGGCTACAACCTCTACGAACGCGTCTTCCACGACATCAGCTATCGCGTCGCCAACGCGCTGCTGGCCTGGCGTTTTCCCCGCTATCGCAGCCACCGGCCGCGCAACGGCTTCGTCGAATACGGCGGCCTGGCGTTTCGCGCGCTGCTGCAAGGGCGCCATCGCCGGCATGCCGAACGCGTCACGCGCGAACTGTTCGATGCCGGCCGCCCCTATTACCTGTTTCCGCTGCAGCTGAATTCCGATGCGCAGATCGTCGTGCATTCCCCGTTCGAGGGCGTGCGCGATGCGATCGACTACGTGGTGCGCTCGTTCGCCCGGCACGCTCCCCCGGACGCCATGCTGCTGATCAAGAACCATCCGCTCGACACCGGCATGATCGAGTATCGCCGCTTCGCGCTGTCGATCGCGCGCGAGGCCGGCATCGGCGAGCGGATTCGCTTCATCAACTCGGGACACCTGCCGACCCTGCTCGAGCGCTCGCGCGGCGTGGTGGTGGTCAACAGCACGGTCGGCCTGTCGGCGCTGCACCACGAGCGCCCCCTGATCGCGCTCGGCGCGGCGATCTACAATATGCCGGGGCTGACCTGGCAGGGCAGGCTCGATGACTTCTGGCATCAAGGCGAATTGCCCGACATGATCCTCTATCACGCATTCCTCGACTACGTGATGCACCACACGCAGATCAACGGCGATTTCTACACGCGCACCGGCATCGAGATGGCGGTGCGCGGGGCGGTCGACCGCCTGGATCGCGCGGATGCGTAACCCGGCCCCGGCTCATGTCGTCATCACCGGCGCCAGCGCCGGCCTGGGCCTCGCGCTCGCGCTGGCCCACGCCGCGCCGGGCGTGGTGCTGGGCCTGGTCGGACGCGACCCGCAGCGTATCGATGCGGCCGCAACGGCCTGCCGCGCGCGCGGCGCGACGGTCGAGACCGGCATCGTCGACGTGCGCGACGCGGCGGCGATCGGCGCCTGGCTCGATGCCTTCGATGCGCGCTACCCCATCACACTGCTGGTTGCCAATGCAGGCATTGCCAGCACGATTGCCTCCGCCGACGATTGGGAGGATGCCGAACGTACCCGCGCCGTGATCGACACCAATCTCTACGGCATGCTGAATACCGTGCTGCCGGTGATCGAGCGCATGCGCGCGCGCCGTCGCGGCCGGATCGCGGTGGTGGCCTCGATCGCCGCCTTGCGCGGCATGGCTATCTCGCCCGCCTATTGCGCCAGCAAGTCGGCGATCAAGGCCTGGGCCGACTCCGTGCGGCCCCTGCTCAAGCGCGATGACCTGGCCGTGACGGTGATCCTGCCGGGTTTCGTGAAGACCGCGATGAGCGACGTGTTCCCCGGCGACAAGCCCTTCCTCTGGAGCGCCGAGCGCGCGGCCGCGCACATCCGGCGCAAGCTCGAGGCGGGCCGCAGCGAGATCGCCTTCCCGGCCCTGCTCGCGTTCGGCATGCGCCTGCTGCCGCTGCTGCCCGTCGCGCTCGCGGACGCGATCCTCGACCGCCTGTCCTACCTGCCCGCGAAGGACCGCGCCAATTGAGCGCGTCGCTTGCCCTCATCCTGACCATGGTGCCGGCCATCGCGCTGTCGTTCGCGCTCGACGCGATCGCCGTGCCGCGCGCGCCGCTGGCGCGGCCGTTGCTGTCGTCAATGCTTCACATTCTTTCGGTAGGCTTCCTCGCCGGTCTGGCGTTCGCGCTGACGTCGCGGCCGATCTTCTCGGCCTGCGCGGCGCTGGCGCTGGTCGGGCTGGTGGCGGCCGTGAGCAATGCGAAATACGAGTCCTTGCGCGAGCCGTTCGTCTTCACGGACCTGAGCCTGTTCAGCCAGTTGTTTGCCCATCCGCGGCTCTATCTGCCCTTCCTGAGCGCCGGCAAGGTCGTCGCGATCGGCGCGGGCATCGTGCTCGTGATCGCGGGCTTCGTCGCCGAGCGGCCCCTGCCGCCTGCCGCCGCCGCGCCGTCCTGGCTGGCGGTGGCGCTGTCGTTCGCGCTCGCGGTGGCGATCGCCGCGCGCCTGCCGCTCACGCTGGAGCCCTCGATCGACCAGCGTCGCCACGGCTTTTTCGCGGTATTCGTCGCCTACCTGCTCAATGGCCTGCGTCCGGCCACCTTCCGGCGCTTTCGCGAATGCCTGGCCGCCTCGCCGTTCGCGACCGGCGAACCGGTCCTGTGCCCCGACGTGGTGCTGATCCAGAGCGAGTCGTTCTTCGATGCGCGCCGGCTCGGCGCGGCGATCGAGCCCGGCCTGTTGCGCTGTTTCGACCAGGCGCGCAGCGAAGCCGCCTGGCATGGCGAGATGACGGTGCCGGCCTGGGGGGCGAACACCATGCGCACCGAGTTCGCGGTGTTGACGGGCACCGCTTCCCGGTCGCTCGGCTACGCGCGTTTTTACCCTTACGCCTTCGTCAGGCGGCCGCTCGCCTCGCTGGCCGCCTGGTTCGGCCGTGGCGGTTACGAGACAGTCGCGATCCATCCCTATTACGCCGATTTCTTCGGACGAAACCGGGTATTTCCCTTGCTCGGTTTCGAGCGTTTCCTCGATATCGGTCATTTCGCCTCGGCATCGCGCGCCGGCCCTTACGTGGCGGATGCGGCGGTCGGCGAGGCGATCGTTGCGGAATTGGAGACGGCGGGGCCGGACCGACCGCGTTTCGTGTTCGCCATGACGATGGAAAACCACGGTCCCCTGCATCTCGAAACAGTGCAGCCGGGCGAGGCGGCTTCGCGGCATACTCTCGGCGACGATGCCCAATGGCGGGACCTGACCGCGTATTTGCGACATATTGAAAATGCAGATGCAATGCTCGGGCGCCTGCTGGATCATTTGCGTTCGAGCGACAGGCGGACCGTGGTCTGTTTCTACGGTGATCATGTTCCGGCCCTGTCGCGTATTTTCGACGGGCTGGACGTGAGTCCGGAGCGCAGCGATTATTTCATCTGGCGGAATTTCGGGGTCGATAAACCCGAACGTCGGGACTTGCAGGCCGAGATGCTGGGGGGCCTGCTGCTGCAAGCGACACAGCAGGGTGGTGGAAGTCGCATGGACCAGTCGCGGGCACCAGAGAAAACGACATAAAGATGAACGGACAGATTGCAATTGTTGGGATCGCATGCCGCTTTCCCGGGGGCGTCAATAATCCGGAAGCACTCTGGCGCCTGCTGCGCGACGAGCGCGATGCCGTCACGCAGATTCCGGCCGGGCGCTTCGGCACGGAGTTCCACCAGCATCCCTCCAAGCGCGAGCCCGGCAAGAGCTACACGTTCGCGGCCGGCGTGCTGGACGACATCGCGGGATTCGATGCGGCATTTTTCGGCATCTCGCCGCGCGAGGCGGCGCAGATGGATCCCCAGCAGCGCCTGCTGCTCGAACTCGCCTGGGAGGCGTTCGAGGATGCCGGCCTGCGTCCGCTCGACATGCGCGGCCGTGATTGCGGCGTGTTCGTCGGCGTGGCGAGTCCCGACTACGGCAATCGCAGCATGGACGACCTGAATTCGGTCGATCCATACTCGGCCACCGGCAATACCCTCAGCATCGCCTCCAACCGCGTGTCCTACCTGTTCGACCTGCGCGGCCCGAGCCTGTCGGTCGACACGGCCTGCTCGTCCTCGCTGGTCGCGCTGCACCAGGCGGTGCAGGCGCTGCGCTCGGGTGAAACCGACATGGCGCTGGCCGGCGGCGTGAACCTGCTGATGCACCCGTTCGGCTTCGTCAGCTTCTCGAAGGCCTCGATGCTCTCGCCGCGCGGCCGCTGCCGCGCCTTCGACGCCAGCGGCGACGGCTACGTGCGCGCCGAGGGCGGCGCCTTCGTGCTGCTCAAGCCGCTCGAGCGCGCGCTGGCGGACGGCGACACGATCCACGCCGTGATCGCCGGCTCGGGCGTCAATTCCGACGGCTATACGCAAGGCGGCATCAGCGTGCCGGGCGCGGCCACCCAGGCCGAGCTGCTGCGCAGCGTCTATGCGCGCGCTGGCGTCGATCCGCGGGCGGTGTCCTATCTCGAGGCGCACGGCACCGGCACGGCGGTGGGCGACCCGATCGAGGCGCGCGCGCTGATCGAGGTGATGTCGGCCGGACGTCCTGCCGACAAGCCGCTCCTGATCGGCTCGATCAAGACCAATATCGGCCACCTGGAAACCGCCTCGGGCATGGCCGGGCTGCTGAAGGCCGTGCTGTGCCTGAAGCACCGCGCGGTGCCGCGCTCGCTGCACTTCCAGACGCCCAACCCCGCCATCGATTTCGTGGGCGGCCGGCTGCGCGTGGTCGAGCGCTACACCGCGCTCGACGGCGAGCATGGCGAGCACGAGGAGCACGAGGAGCACGAGGAGCACGAGGAGCACGACGAGGCGCCGCTCACGGTCGGCATCAACTCCTTCGGTTTCGGCGGCACCAATGCCCACGTGGTGCTGAGCTCGGCGCCCGCCGGGGCGGATACGCCGCGGGCCGAGGCCGTCACGGCGGCGCCGGCTGCGCGCCTGTCGCCGCTGGTGCTGACGGTGCGCTCGCCTCGGGCCTTCGGCGCGCTGGCCGAGCGCTACCTGGCCGTGCTCGAGGGTGGCGCCGACTGGCAGTCGGTCGCGGCCACCGCCGCGCGG
>NZ_VWWC01000282.1:0-5383 GCF_011753175.1 Burkholderia sp. Cy-637
TCGATGGTCTTGCGGATCGCCTCGCCGCCCGGCACTTCGCCCACGCCGGTATGGCCGCTGCTGTCGCGCAGGATCACGACGTTGCGCGTGAAGAACGGGCCGTGCGCGCCGCTCAGGTTCATCAGCACGGTCGACTTGCCGGCGCCGTTCGCGCCCATCAGCGCGACCACCTCGCCCGCGCCCAGCACCAGGTCGACGCCGTCGAGCGCGCGCGTCGCGCCGAAACGCTTGAGCAAGCCGCGCGCCTCCAGCACCGGCGGCACCGCGCTCATGCGCCGGCTCCGGGCATGGATGCCCCGCGCCGGGCAAGGCTCGGCGCGGGTTGCGGAACAATCGGTGAAGGGGCGGCGCGGATCATCGAAGCGTTATACGGGCCATCCCGCGCGCGGCGCAACGAATCCGTTCTGCTATGCATATCAGCGGCACGCGGCATCGCGAAAGCAAATCAGAAATGCTTGTTTGCGTTCGGCCGGAACGCACGACAAGAATGAGCCGTCATCGAGCATCGTCGTCGATCAGTGCTCCTCTCCAATCACGCTAGCCCCAGCCGCCCTCGCCGATCCATGCCCATCCGCTTCCTGCTTCGCCTGTTGCTGCTCGCCACCCTCGCCCTGCCGGCCCTGG
Organism: Burkholderia sp. Cy-637; assembly: GCF_011753175.1. Classification (NCBI taxonomy): domain Bacteria; kingdom Pseudomonadati; phylum Pseudomonadota; class Betaproteobacteria; order Burkholderiales; family Burkholderiaceae; genus Burkholderia; species Burkholderia sp. Cy-637. The sequence goes on from NZ_VWWC01000282.1 coordinate 625, forward strand.
CCGCGCAGGCCGCCGTGCTCACCATTCGTATCGGCGTCGCCCAGCAGGGCGCGGGCGATCCGCCCACCTTCGGCGGCAGCGCCGGCGCCACGGTGCAGCAGCAGAAGCTGCTGGAGAAGGAATTCGAGCGCGACGGCATCCGCGTGCAATGGCTGTTCTTCAAGGGCGCGGGGCCGGCCGTCAACGAGGCGATCGCCGACAAGTCGATCGACTTCGCGCTGCAAGGCGACCTGCCCGCGGTGCTGGCGCGCGCCAACGGCCTGAACACGCACCTGATCGCGGCGGTGGGCGTGCGCAGCGGCATCAAGATCGGCGTGCCGACCGGCTCCGACATCCATTCGGTGAAGGACCTCAAGGGCAAGCGCGTGGGCATCTTCCGCGGCACCAACCTGCAACTCGTGATCGACAACGTGCTGGCCGCCAACGGCCTGGACGAGCGCGAGCTGCGCGTGATCAACCTCGATACCGCGAGCGCGCTGGCGGCGCTGGCCTCGAAGGGCATCGACGCCTCGGTCAACGACTACCATCTCTCGAAGCTGGTCGACAGCGGGCTGGCGAAGATCATCTACGAATCGCAGAACGACGGCCCGCAGTACACGCGGCAATCTCACCTGCTGGTGCTCGACGATTTCGAGCGCGCCCATCCCGAGCTGGTGCAGCGCGTGGTGAACGTGTTCGTGAGCGCCTCGCGCTGGGCCTCGGACGAGGCCAACCGCGACGCGCTGCTCGCGCAATGGGCGCAAAGCGGCATCCCGGTGTCGTCCTGGCAGGCCGAATTCCCGGCCGGCACGCTGAAGTCGCGCAACTCGCCGCTGCTGGACCCGTTCTTCGTGGCGCGCTACCAGGCGGTCGCCCAGGATGCGCTGAAGCTCAAGCTGATCCGCCGGCCGGTGGACGTGAACGGCTGGATCGAGCCGAAGTACCTCGACAAGGCGCTCGAGGCCCAGCATCTCGAGCACTACTGGCCGAGCTACGACGCCGCCGGCAAGCCGCGGGCCTGAGCGCCGCCGGAGCCATCATGAGCGATACCGCGATCCCGATCGGCAAGACCACCCGCCAGGACGACGGCGCCGCTGCCGCGCGCGGTCCGTTGCGCGTGCAAGCAAACCGGCGCCGGCTGGCGGCGCTTGCCTGGCATCTCGCGCCCTGGCTGCTGCCGGCGCTGCTGTTCGCGCTGTGGAGCATCGGCTGCGAGCGCGGCTGGATCGCGCCGCAGATCCTGCCGCCGCCGGCGATGGTCTGGCAGACGCTCGAGGAACTCGCGCGCAGCGGCGACCTGCTCGCCAATACCTGGATCAGCCTGCAACGCGTGCTGCTCGGTTTCGCGGCCGGCTCGCTGGCCGGCTTCGCGATCGGCGCCTGGCTCGGCATCTCGCGCACCGCCGAAGCCTATGTGCTGCCCAGCTTCAACGCCGTCGTGCAGATTCCCGTGCTCGGCTGGCTGCCCTTCCTGCTCCTGCTGGTGGGTGTGGGCGAGCCGCTCAAGATCATCCTGATCGCGCATGCGGCGCTGGTGCCGGTGGCGATGAGCACGCTGCAGGGCTTTCGCGAGGCGCCCGTCGCGCTCGACGAGGCCGCTCGCGTGTTCGGCTACAGCCGGCTGCAGCGGATCGTCCACGTGGTGCTGCCGGCCGCCGTGCCGACGCTGGCCACCGGCGTGCGGCTCGCCTTCACCAAGGCCTGGCTGGCGCTGGTGGTGGTCGAGCTGGTGGCTTCGTCCGAAGGGCTCGGTTACCTGATCGTGTATGGCCGGCAGTTGTTCCAGCTCGACCTGGTGATGGCGGCCGTGGTGATCGTCGGCGCGATCGGTTACGCGATCAATCGCCTGCTCGATGCGCTCGAAGCTCGCCTGCGGCGCGGCCGCGCCTCGGCGTTTCGCGGCTGAGCCTCGTCCTTCCCCAACCGGAGCCCGGCATCGTGTCCTCGTCCGCAACGCCTTCCGCAACGCCGGCCGCGCGCCGCCGGCCCGACCTGCGCGGCCTGGTATTGCCGGCGCTGGCCCTGCTCGCCTGGTGGGCCGTGGCGGCCGCCCGCCACGATCACGCGGGCCTGCTGGTCGGCCCCGACGCGGTGCTGCGCACGGCCTGGCAGCAAGTGACGAGCGGCGCGCTCGCGCGGGCGCTGTCGGCCTCGCTGGCGCGCGAGTTCGCCGGCTTCGCGATCGGCACCGCGCTCGGCCTGCTGCTCGGCACCGCCCTGGGCCTGTCGCGCATCGCGGCGCGCCTGATCGGGCCCAGCTTCGACACCTTCAAGCAGATCTCGCTGTTCGCCTGGATCCCGCTGATCTCGGTCTGGTTCGGGCTCGGCGACACCGCCAAGGTGGTGTTCCTCTCGCTGGCCGCGCTGCTGCCGGTCACCGCCCATACCTGCGACGGCATCCACGCGGTGCCGCGCGCCTATGTCGAGGTGGCGCGCACGCTGCGCTACACGCGCTGGCAGTTGATCCGCCATGTGCTGCTGCCCGCGGCGCTGCCCTCGATCTGGACCGGCCTCTATCTCGGCCTGATCTACTCCTGGCTCGCGACGCTCGGCGCCGAATACCTGCTGGTGGCCGGCAGCGGCATCGGCAACACGCTGATCGACGGCAGCGAACAGTTCCGCATGGACCTGGTGCTGTTCGGCATCATCGTGGTCGGCGTCACGGGCTGGGCGCTCAACGCCGGCGCGCGGGCGCTGGAGCGGCGCCTGCTCGCGCGCGGGCGCGCCACCTCCCGCGCATCGCTCGCCTCGTCGCCTTCACCGGAAACGCCATGACCCTCGCCCTCACCTCCGATTCGCTCGAACTGCTGCACGTGCGCAAGCGTTATGCGCAAACGGGCGGCCACCAGCCGGCCCTCGACGTGCTCGACGACATCTCGCTGCAGGTGCGCGGCGGCGAATTCGTCAGCATCGTGGGCGCCAGCGGCTGCGGGAAATCCACGCTGCTGCGCCTGATCGCCGGGCTCGACGTCAACTACGACGGCGAGATCCGTGCCGGCGGCGAGCGCGTGCGCGATACCTCGCTGCAACGCGGCATCGTGTTCCAGGACCATCGTCTGTTCCCCTGGCTGACGGTCGCGCAGAACGTCGAGGCGGCGCTGCGCAATTCGCCGCTCGATGCCCGCGCGCGGCGCGCGGCGGTGGCCGAGCACATCGCGCTGGTCGGCCTGGCGGGATTCGAGGCGGCCTATCCGAACCAGCTCTCGGGCGGCATGGCGCAGCGCGTGGCGATCGCGCGCGGGCTGGTGAACCGCCCGCGCCTGCTGCTGCTCGACGAGCCGTTCGGCGCGCTCGATGCGCAGACGCGCACGCGCATGCAGCACGAGTTGCAGCGGATCTGGGAACAGGAGCGCATCACCATGATCCTGGTCACGCACGACGTGGACGAGGCGGTCTGGCTGGGCGATCGCGTGATCACCATGGCGCCGCGCCCGGGCCGCATCGCGCGCATTACCGAGGTTGCGCTGCCGCGTCCGCGCGAGCGGCATGGCAGCGCCTTCGCCCGGCTGCGCGACGGCATCCTCGCCGAGCTCGGCGACGACGAGGCCGCCGCGCGCACGGCGCCGCCGCCGCGCGAGGCGCCACGGCCGGCGGGCGGCTGGCGGCTCGCCTGGTAGGCGCGGCGCTTCATCGCCACGCCTCACCGCCACGCTTCGTCGCCGCGGCGATATGGATTGCCTCGATTCGCGAGCTATCGATACGAGGATTCGTCAGTTCAGTTTTGCGCTCGCGGCTGCTTGAATAACCGAACCGATCCCCACCCACCGAAGGAGAGCTTCCGATGTCCGACGTGCAGATTGCCCACTCGTCCCCGCGTGCCGCGCCCTTGTCCGCCCGTGCCGTCGATACGCCGCTCGCGCTGCGCCGCGTGGCCGGCCGCATCGGCGCGGAAGTTTCGGATTTCGAATTGTCGGCCGACATCGACGAGACGCGTTTCGCGGCCCTGCTCGATGCGCTGCATACCCACAAGGTGCTGTTCTTCCGCGGCCAGCACCATCTCGATGACGCGGCCCAGGAAGCCTTCGCGCGCCGCTTCGGCCAGAGCGTCGCGCATCCGACCGTGCCCTCGGTGGACGGCACCGCCGCCCTGCTCGAACTCGATTCGCAGCACGGCGCGCGCGCCAATTCCTGGCATACCGACGTGACCTTCGTCGATGCCTACCCGAAGGTGTCGATCCTGCGCGCGGTGGTGATCCCGCCGGCCGGCGGCGACACCGTCTGGGCCAACACGGCCGCCGCCTACCAGCACCTGCCGGCGCCGCTACGCGCGCTGGCCGACACGCTGTGGGCGATCCATACCAATGCCTACGACTACGCCGCCTCGCACGTGAACGCCGATGCCGACCAGCTCAAGCGCTATCGCGAGGTGTTCACCTCCACCGTCTACGAAACCGAGCATCCGGTGGTGCGCGTGCATCCCGTCACGGGCGAGCGCACCCTGGTGCTCGGGCATTTCGTGCAACGCATCAAGGGCCTATCGACGGGCGAATCGGCGCATCTGCTGCAGGTGCTGCACGAGCACGTGACGCGCCTGGAGAACACCGTGCGCTGGAACTGGCGCGAGGGCGACGTGGCGATCTGGGACAACCGCGCGACCCAGCACTACGCCATCAACGACTACGGCGACGCGCGCCGCGTGGTGCGCCGCGCCACCGTGCACGGCGACGTGCCGGTCAGCGTGGACGGGCGCCACAGCGTGGTGCTGAAGGGCCCCGGCGCCACCCTGCAATGACGCGGCGGCCGGGCGGCCCGGGCGCCACGCAGCATCGCCCGGCCGCTC
>NZ_VWWC01000283.1:0-5058 GCF_011753175.1 Burkholderia sp. Cy-637
GACCAATGCCTCGCGTCCCGGCACCACGCTCCGGCGCGCCTCGCAAGGCTGGCGATCAGCCGGTCTCAGCGGCGCCGGTCGTCGTGCCGGTCGTGCCGGTCGCGCGCGGCGGCGCCCGCGCGATGCCTGGCGCGCCGCCCGAGCCAGCCATGCTCGGCATGCCAGCCGAGCCAGACCAGGGCCGCGTAGGGCCAGCTCCAGGCCAGCCATCGCGCGATGCCGTTGAAATGCAGGTAGCGCCCCTGGCTCCAGCCCGACAGCGCGTAGTCGAAGAACGGATTGACCGGCAGCAGGTTGACCAGCGCCAGCGAGACGGCCAGCGCCAGCGCCGCCGCGGTGGCGCGCCATACCGCGCGCAGCCGCAGCGCGACCAGCGCGGCGGCCAGGCCCAGCGCGACGCCCGCGCAGGCGCCCGGGGTGGCCCAGTCGAACGACAGGCCACTGCGCAGTTGCAGGAAGGTGGCGCCGGCCTTCAGCAGCAGCGCGACCACCACGAAGGCGATCGCCAGCCGCGCGCGCGGCGCCTGCGCGCGCATCGTCAGCGAGGCCAGCGCGAGCGCCGCGAACAGGCCCAGCCCCGCCAGCAGCGCCTCCCAGGCGGGATCGGAGAGATGCGCGTCGAGCGCGTCGGGCCAGGCGTCGATGCGCCAGCCGGCCGGCATCCAGGCCAGCAGCGCGTCCTGCATCGAGGTATCGGCGCGGTCCCACAGCTCGCTCGGCCAGCGGCCGATGCCGAACAGGAAGGGCGAGGGAAACAGCACCGCGAACGGCCAGAGCGCCGAGAGCAGCAGCGGCGTGGCGGCCTCGCGATCGAACCAGGCGTCGCGCAGCCGCCGCAGCGCGCCGCGCTCGATCAGCGCGGGCGCGAGCGGCGCGGCCAGCAGGCCGCCCAGGAAGGCGCCGAAGGCATTCGCGCCGAGGTCGAGATTGGAGGCCACCCGCGTCGGCAGGTAGGTCTGCAGCGCCTCCATGGCGCCCGACAGCAGCGTGCCGGCCAGCGTGGCGACCAGCACCGCGGCCGCGCCCTTCACGCGCGGATGCAGCGCGCCCACCGCGCACAGCCCGAGCGGCAGGTAGCCGAGCACGTTGGTGACGACGTCGAACATCGTCCAGTAGCGCGGCATCGGCGCGAACAGGTAGTCGAAGGGGCCGACGCCGAGCGAGCGCCAGCCGAGGAAGGGATACAGCGAGGCGTAGACGATCAGCGCCGCGTACGCGCCGAACAGCCGCCGCGCCAGCAGCGACGGTCCGCGCGGCAGCGGCGCCTCGGGGTTCATCTGGGCGGCTCCGCGCGCGGGCCGCCCGGCATCGCGCCGCTCATTGCGTCGCTCATTGCACCGCTCATTGCGCCGCGGTGTTCTGCACCGCGAGCCAGGCGACGATCTGCGCGACCAGGTCGTTGCTCGCGGCGGCCAGCGCGCTCGCGCCGCCGGCCGCGTCGGCGGTGCTGGCCGGCGCGCGCGCCACGAAGCTGCGCTGGCCGAGCACCGCGCCCTCGCGCGTGAGCGTGGCGCGCACCGCCACCTCGCCGTGGCTCTGCGCCTGGCCGTCGAACACCTGCTCGAAGGTGTTGAGCTCGACATGCAGCACGCTCGCGCGCACCGCGTCGCCGCCTTCCAGCACCGTGCCGCGCGCCGAGAGCGCCGCGCGCAGGCGCTGCGTCAGCAGTTGCGCGGGCGGCGCGGTCCAGCGGCTGTCGCGATAGGTGGCGATGCGCTGCGCGTCGGCATAGGCGAGCCGGTAGGCGAACTTGTCGGTATCGAAGGCATCGGGCGCGCGCACGTCGAGCACCTTGATCACCGAGCCCGAAGCCGGCGCGAGCGCCAGCGACGAGGTATCGAGCGGGCCGAGGTCGTAGCGGATGTTCGACATCCGGGCCGCGTCGCCCGCGCAGCCGGCGAGCAGCGTGAACAGCAGCATCGCGCCCAGCGCGGCGGCCCGGCGGGCGGAGAGGGAGGACAAGCGTGACATCGCGGATTCCTGCATGGTCGTGAACTCGTTGGCGGTGGCCGCGGCCCGGGGGCCGACCGGCATCGGGTCGATCGCCGGCCCGCGCCGCGAGGCACGGGCCGGCCGGTATCTGTCAGTCATCGGTCAATCGGGCGCGAGCGGCAGGCACCTTGCCCGCCCGCGCCCCGCGCCGCTCAGCGCGACCCCGCCTGCGGCCAGGCGAAACCCGATTCGCCCGGGCCCGGCAAGCCGGCGCTGGTGCCGAACAGCAGGCTGCGCGGGTTGCGGCTGATCTCGCCGGCCACGTCGCGCACGGTCCGCGAGGTGTCGCCGAGGTTCGAGCTCAGCGAATTGACCCGCGGCAGCGTCTCGTAGCGCACGCTCGCGTTCAACTCGGAGAGCGTCTGATCCATCTGCGTGAGCGCAGTTCCCGCCTGTTCGGCGGCCTTGCCGGCGCGGTCCAGGTTGGCGGCGAGCGGCCCGTGCGGCGCCAGCATCGCGTCGGCCGAGGCCAGCGCCTGGTTCACGCGGCGGGTGGTTTCGGGCAGTTGCGCGGTGACCGGCTCGAGCGACCTGGTGAGCGTGCTCACGCCGTCGGCGGCCTGCTGCACGCTGGCGGCGGTGGCCTTCAACTGCTCGCGCATCTCGGGCGAGAGCATCGCGTTGACGCTGGAGGCCGCCACCTCCATCTGCTTGAGCAGCACGTCGCCGCGCTGCTGGAGCTGGTCGAACAGGCTCGGGTGCAGCGGGATCTGCGCCACCTCCTTCACCGAGGTGGGCAGCGGCGAGGGATCGCGGCCGGTATCGTCGAGCTGCACGAAGGCGATCCCGGTCACGCCCTGGAAGCCCAGGCTGCCGTAGGTCGAGCGCGTGATCGGCGCATCCTTGTCGACCAGGATGCGGATCGAGATCTCGCCCGGGTGGACGCGGTCGAAGTGGATGGTGGCGACCTTGCCGACGTCCAGGCCGCGATAGCGCACCGCCGCGTCGGGGAACAAGCCCGTCACGTTGGTGCGCGCCACCAGGTCGTAAGGGATCCGTACCGTGCGATCGACGTTGAACCAGAACACCGCCGCGATGATCGCGAGCAGCAGGCCGATGGCGAACAGCCCCGCCCAGAACGCATGTGACTTGTTTTCCATTCGCGATTCCTTGCTTTACAGCTCGACGCTGGACAGCGCCGGCTCGAGTGCCGCCTTCGGCAATTTCGCGCGCCGCTCGGGCGGCAGCGCCTGCAGCGCGCGGCGCCCGCGCAGGCCGAGGAAGTATTCCTTGATGAAGGGATGGTCGACGCTGGCCGCCTCCTCGACGGGCGCGGCCACCAGCACCTTGCGATCGGCGATCACCGCCACCCGCGTGGAGAGCGCCACCATGGTGTCGAGATCGTGGGTGATCATCACCACCGTCAGGCCCAGGGTGCGATGCAGGGTGGCGATCAGGTCGACGAATTCGTCCGAGGCGCGCGGGTCGAGCCCGGCGGTGGGCTCGTCGAGGAACAGCAGCTCGGGCTCCAGCGCGATCGCGCGGGCGATGCCGACCCGCTTGACCATCCCGCCGGACAGCGCCGAGGGCATCTTCGAGGCGTGCTTGCAGGGCAGCCCGACCATCTCCAGCTTGAGCATCACGATCTCGTGCAGCAGGTCCTCGGGCACGCGCCCGAGCTCGCGCAGCGGCTGGGCGATGTTGTCGAACACGGTCAGCGAGGAGAACAGCGCGCCATGCTGGAACAGCATGCCGGAGCGGCTGCGCATCACGCGCGCCGAATCGGCGTCGAGGGTGGCGAGATCCTCGCCGAACACGCGCACGGTGCCCGAGCTGGGCTGCTCCAGGCCCAGGATCTGGCGCACCAGGGTGGTCTTGCCCGAGCCCGAGCCGCCCACGATCGAGACGATCTCGCCCTGCCGCACGTCGAAGTCGAGATGCTCGTGGATCACGTTGCGCCCGTAGCGCTTGGTCATGTCGCGCACTTCGATCACGTAGCCGGCCGGGTTCGCCTCGCCCCCGGCGCCGGCCGCGCGCATCGCGGCGGCGGCGGTGCCGCCGCCCGTCTGCACCGGCGCGTTCCGATTCTCGTCCATCATCCGAGCCCCACGTTCTGGAACAGGATCGCGAACACCGCGTCGGCCAGGATCACCACCGTGATCGAGCTGACCACCGAGGTGGTGGTGCCCTCGCCCAAACTCTGCGAATTGGCCTTGATGCGGAATCCGAAATGGCAGCCGACCAGGGCGATCAGCATGCCGAACACCACGCCCTTGCCGAGCCCGATCCACAGGTTGGCGATCGGCACCACGCCCGGCAGCGAGCGGATGAAGAAGTTGACGTCGATGCCCAGCGCCAGCTTGGCGGCCAGCGCCCCGCCCGAGAGCGCGACGATATTGGTCCACATCACCAGCAGCGGCATCGCCACGCCGAGCGCGAGCACCCGCGGCAGCACGATGCGCAGCCCGTGCGGGATGCCCATCACGCGCATCGCGTCGAGCTCCTCGGTGACGCGCATCACGCCGATCTGGGCGGTGATCGCCGAGCCCGAGCGCCCGGCCACCAGGATCGCCGCCAGCACCGGCCCCAGCTCGCGGATCACCGACAGCCCGAGGATGTTGACGATATAGCGGTTGGCGCCGAACTGCTGCAACTGCTGGGCCGACAGGTAGCTCAGCACGATGCCGATCAGGAAGGCCACCAGGGCCGTGATCGGCAGCGCCTTGGCGCCGGCGTTGTAGACGTTGGCCGAGATCTCGGTCCAGGGCATGGTCTTGGGGCGCCGGGCGATCGAGCCGAGGTCGAGGATCACGCGCCCGAACATGGCGATGCCGCCGAACAGGTGCTCGCCGAACTGCATCAGGGCCAGCCCGAGCCGCGTGACCGGATCGTGGCGGATCACCGGCTCCGGTTCCTCGCGCGCCTCGTCGAGCCGCTGGATCCGCTCGAAGATGGTGCGCTGGTTGTCGGTCAGCGTCAGGCCCTCGGGCAGCCGGTGGCCCCAGGCGCGCCACAGCGCCTGGCCGCCGACGTGGTCGAGCCGGTCGATCGCCGACAGGTCCCAGCGGCCGACCGGGCCGCCCTGCGCGGCGGCCGAGCCCGCGCCCAGCGACGGCATCCGGGCGC
>NZ_VWWC01000284.1:0-4954 GCF_011753175.1 Burkholderia sp. Cy-637
TGCAAGCTGCCCCTGCTGGACGCATCGCCCGCCAGCAGGTCGACCAGCGCGGGCGGCGCGTCCAGCAGGGGCAGCTTGCCGACCACCACCGGCGTGGCATCGCCGCCATGGCGCGAAATCGCGTCGAGCGTCAGCGCCACGCTCGACAGCGCGGTCTGCGCCGAGGGCGCGGGCGGGTTCGGCGCCGGCAAAGGCAAGTTGGCCGGCGGCGTGCCGCGCGCCGCCCCGGTCGGGATGCCGACCTGGGTGGCGGGCGCGCCGGCCGACACGCCGCCCTCGAGCAGGCTGTCGATGCGGCTGGCGAGCATGGCGGCGGTAACCGCGTCGATCCCGGTCATGGTGAGTCCCCGCGCGGCCCGAGCCGGCGTCCGTGTCTGTCTGCGTCTGGTGGTGTGACGGCCCCGCCGCGACTAGCGCCGCGCCTGGTAGATGTCCTTGAGCATGCGCGTCGAGCGGCCCGCGTCGAACAGCGCGGACAGCCGCGCCACCTCGGGGCTGGCGAGATCGCGAATGGCGGCGTCGTCGGCCAGGATCCGGCGGATCAGCGCGTACTTGTGGCCGCGCTCGGTCGGGTCGAGCATCACCCCTTCCTCGGCGGCCTTGAGGCCGTCGACCAGCGTCTGGTACTCCGCCTGCAGCCCGTCGACCGTCGGCCAATCCGCACCGCGCGCGGCCATCAGCATCCGGCCGGACACTTCCGCGATCGCCTCGTAGCGGGCGAGATAAGCTGCCTTGCGACTCATCGTACGGCTTCCGGCTGGGCCTGCCCCGCCATCATGCGGGCCACTTCCGGGGCGATCCCGACCCAGGCCTCCTCGAGCGTGGCCAGCAGGCCGTCGACCTCGACCAGCATGGCATCGCTGGCGCCCACGTTGGCCTCCAGCAGCCGGCGCAGGATATAGGCATAGAGCGCGTTCAGGCGCTCGGCGATCTCGCCGCCGGCCTCGACGTTGAGCGAGGCCTGCAGGCCGCTCTCGACGATCTGCATGGCCTTGCCGATCGCCTCGCCGCGCGCCGCGACATTGCCGGTGTTCAGGTGCAGGCGAGCCTGGGCGATCGCCTTGCGGGCGCCCTCGTAGAGCATCGCGATCAGGCGATGCGGGGACGCGCCCATCACCCCTGTCTCGACGCCGACGCGCGCGTAGGCACTGGCTCCAGCGTGTCCTGGGGAAAACATGACGGCCCTCCTGTTGATGCGATCGTGACGTGTGGCGCGACGCCCGTCGAAACGGCATGCGTAACGCTGTGTAATACCGGCGTTATCGGTAATGACGGGGAAAGCTTTAGCGCGAAGTCGGCGCGAGGGGGTGCGCCGGCCGGGTCAGACCGACATCTGCATGATGTCGTTGTACGCGCTGACGAGCTTGTTTCGGACCTGCAGACCGAACTGCAGGCCGATATTGGCCTTCTGCGAATCGATCATCACGTCGTTGAGGGACACGTTCGGCGCGCCCAGCTCGAAGGCCTTGGCCTCGCCGGCCGCCTTCATCTGGGTGTCGCTGATCCGGTCCAGCGAGGCCTTCAGGGCCCCCGCGAAGCCGCTGGCCGTGGCGGCGCCGTTGCCGGCGGCCGTGGCCGCGGCGCTCGCGCCGCTCGCCTGGGCGGCCATCGCCTGCATCTGTTGCAGCGCCGAAGCGATTCCGTTGACGGGCGCGGTCATGGGGTCTCCACAGAAGATACGGATGGGAAACCGGCAAGGGGCCCCGGCGGGCCCGGCCCGATCCAGCCCCGAATCCGCGCCGAAGGCCGCCGCAAAAAGCGCGGCGCGACGACGCGATGCCGGATTGCGAGCAAGGATAGCAAGCGCGGCGGCGCCCAAAGCGGGCGAAGTACGGGGAAAACTCGGCTCTGTTCCCGCGATCGGAGCCGCCCGCGCGCCGGAATAATCGCATCGTGTCATTGTCCGTCCGCTCGGCCGAGCGGCAGCCCGCTGTGGAGAAACCCGAAGCATGGATTCGCAGGCCAACTCGCTGATCAATCCCGACGCGCGCAACGCCGTCGCCGGCACGCCGCCCAACGCGGCCATGGCCGCCGGTGCGCTGCCTGGCGCCGGCGCGGGCGCGGCCGGCGCGGATTTCGGGCTGGGCGGCTTCGCCGAGCGGCTGTCCGGCTTCCCGAACCTGTCGCGCATGCGCACCAACCCCAAGCTGCCGTTCGTGATCGTCACCGCGCTGGCGATCGCGGCGATCGTCGCGCTGGTGCTCTGGAGCCGCGCCCCCGACTACAAGGTGCTCTACAGCAACCTGTCGGACCGCGACGGCGGCGCCATCATTGCTGCCCTGCAGCAATCCAATATTCCCTACCAGTTCACCGATGCCGGCGGCGCGATCCTGGTGCCCGCCAGCATGGTGCATGAGACGCGCCTGAAGCTGGCCTCGATGGGGCTGCCCAAGGGCGGCTCGGTCGGCTTCGAGCTGATGGACAACCAGAAGTTCGGGATCAGCCAGTTCGCCGAGCAGGTCAACTACCAGCGCGCGCTGGAAGGCGAGCTGGAGCGCACCATCGGCTCGATCAACGCGGTGCGCGCCGCGCGCGTGCACCTGGCGATCCCCAAGCCCTCGGTGTTCGTGCGCGAGCGCGAGGCGCCCAGCGCCTCGGTGTTCGTCGACCTGTACCCGGGCCGCGTGCTGGACGACGGCCAGGTGCTGGCGATCACGCGCATGGTCGCCTCGGGCGTGCCCGACATGCCGGCCAAGAACGTCACCATCGTCGACCAGGACGGCAACCTGCTGTCGCAGCAGCAATCGGCCGCCGGCCTCGACGCGAACCAGCTCAAGTACGTCCAGCAGGTCGAGCGCAACACCCAGAAGCGCATCGACGCGATCCTCGCGCCGATGTTCGGCGCCGGCAACACGCGCGCCCAGGTCAGCGCCGACGTCGATTTCTCGCGCGCCGAGCAGACCTCGGAAAGCTATTCGCCCAACGGCAGCCAGCAGCAGGCCGCGATCCGCAGCCAGCAGACCACCAGCGCCACCGAGATGTCGCAAAGCGGCGCGGGCGGGGTGCCCGGCGCGCTGTCGAACACGCCGCCGCAGCCGGCCTCGGCGCCGATCACCGGCGCCAGCGGCGCGGCCGGCACGCCGCCCACGCCGATCAGCGACCGCAAGGATTCGACCACCAACTACGAGCTCAACAAGACGGTCAGCCACGTCGAGCAGGCCACCGGCGGCATCAAGCGCCTGTCGGTGGCGGTGGTGGTCAACAACCTGCCGGTGGCCGACGCCAAGGGCCACGTGACGATGCAGCCGCTCAGCGCCGACAAGCTCAAGCAGGTCGAGCAGCTGGTGAAGGACGCGATGGGCTTCGACGAGAAGCGCGGCGACTCGGTCAACGTGGTCAACAGCCAGTTCACCGAGCTGGCCGATCCGCTGGCCGACGTGCCCTGGTGGCGCACGCCGGACATGATCGCGATGGCCAAGGACATCGCCAAGTGGCTCGGCATCGGCGTGGCCGCCGCCGCGCTGTACTTCATGTTCGTGCGCCCGGCGATGCGCCGCGCGTTCCCGCCGCACGAGCCGGCGGTGGCCAGCGCCGGCGCGCTGCCGGGCCCGGACGAGCCCGCGCTCGACGGCCTGCCGGCGCTCGAATCGAGCCTCGGCGCGGAGGCGTCGCCCGAGGCGGCGCTGCTCTCGTTCGAGGCGGAAAAGCACCGTTACGAACGCAACCTCGACTACGCGAAGCTGATCGCCCGGCAGGATCCGAAGATCGTCGCGACCGTCGTGAAGAACTGGGTGACCGATGAGCGCTGAAGGCCTGATGAAAAGCGCGCTGCTGCTGATGTCGATCGGCGAGGAAGAGGCGGCGCAGGTGTTCAAGTTCCTGGGCCCGCGCGAGGTCCAGAAGATCGGCGTGACCATGGCCGCGCTGAAGAACGTCACGCGCGACCAGCTCGACGAGGTGCTCAAGGAATTCGTGCAGGAGGCCGAGAAGCATTCGGCGCTGTCGCTCGATTCCGGCGAGTACATCCGCTCGGTGCTGACCAAGGCGCTCGGCGAGGACCGCGCCGGCGCGATCATCGACCGCATCCTGCAGGGCAGCGACACCAGCGGCATCGAGGGCCTGAAGTGGATGGACTCGGGCGCGGTGGCCGAGCTGATCAAGAACGAGCACCCGCAGATCATCGCCACCATCCTGGTGCACCTCGACCGCGACCAGGCCTCCGAGATCGCCTCCTGCTTCACCGAGCGGCTGCGCAACGACGTGCTGCTGCGCATCGCCACGCTCGACGGCATCCAGCCGGCCGCGCTGCGCGAGCTCGACGAGGTGCTGACCGGCCTGCTGTCGGGCAGCGACAACCTCAAGCGCAGCCCGATGGGCGGCATCCGCACCGCCGCCGAGATCCTGAACTTCATGACCAGCTCGCACGAGGAAGCCGTGCTCGCCAACGTCAAGGCCTACGATCCGGACCTGGCGCAGAAGATCGTCGACGAGATGTTCGTGTTCGAGAACCTGCTGGACCTGGAAGACCGCGCGATCCAGCTGATCCTCAAGGAAGTCGAGTCGGAAACGCTGATCGTCGCGCTCAAGGGCGCGCCGCCGCCGCTGCGCCAGAAGTTCCTGGCCAACATGTCGCAACGCGCGGCCGAGCTGCTCGCCGAGGATCTCGACGCGCGCGGCCCGGTGCGCGTCTCCGAGGTCGAGCAGCAGCAGCGCAAGATCCTGCAGATCGTGCGCACCCTGGCCGAGAACGGCCAGGTGGTGATCGGCGGCAAGGCGGAAGACGCCTATGTCTGAGCGTGCTCGCGGCGCGGCCTCGATGACCGCCTACCAGCGGTGGGAGATGGCCTCGTTCGATCCGAAGCCGCCCGCGCCGCCCGTCGAGGACGACGGCGAGGCGGCCGCCGCCGCGCTGGCCGCCGAACTGCAGCGGGTGCGCGACGCCGCCCATGCCGAGGGCATGGCCAGCGGCCAGGCCGAGGGCCACGCGCAGGGCTACCGCGCCGGCCACGACAGC
>NZ_VWWC01000285.1:0-4947 GCF_011753175.1 Burkholderia sp. Cy-637
GCCCGTGGCCGAGGTCTCGCGGCGCGCGTCGTGGGCGCCCTCGCGCACCGCGCGCCAGCGCTCGCGCACCCGCGAGCCGCCGCGCGGACCGAACGACAGCAGCACGTGCGCGAAGCCCGGATAGACGCGCGTGCCGACCAGCGCGTACCACCACCAGGCGATCTCGCGCCGCGCCGGCGGCAGGTGCTCGCGCAGCGTCAGGTGCAGGTTGTAGGCCGCGTTGACGATCGCCTTGCGCGAGGCGGCATCGCGCCGGTCCTCGTCGAAGCGCTCGGCCGGATAGTGGTCGACCGCCACCGCCGGGTCGTAGACCAGCTTCCAGCCGCGCCGCTTGACGGCCATGCTGAAGGCCATGTCGTTGTGGGTCTGGGCGCCCGCGCCGCGCAGGCGCGTGTCGAAGCGCAGCCCCGAGATCGCCGCGCGGCGGTAGATCATGTTGGCGCCCTTGAGCATGTCGACCTCCCGCGCGCCGCCGATGCCCAGGTGATGGTTGCCGATCAGCTTGCCCGAGAGCCGCACGCGGCCCACCTCGGGCCGCTCGCCGTCGATCACGCGGCCCTTCTCGTGCACCCAGTCGCGCCCGCCCAGCGCGCCCAGCCGCGCATCGGCCGCGAACGCGGCGGCGATCCGCTCGAGCCAGTCGGGATGCGGCGCGGCATCGTCGTCGGTGATCGCCACCACGTCGCCCTGCGCGGTGTCGAGGCCGCGGTTGAGCGCGGCCACCTGCCCGCCCACCTCGACCGGCGCGACCACCAGCGGCAGCGCGCCGCGCACGCGCGGATCGGCCAGGCACTCATGGGTGGCGTCGTCCTCGGGACGGGCCACCACGATCACCTGGTCGGGCGCGCGGCGCTGGCGCTGCAGCGCGATCAGGCAGCGCGCGAGATCGGCGGGACGCCGGTAGGTCGGGACCAGTACGGAGAGTTTCATCGGTGCATACCTCGTCGTCGTTGTGCGGCACGCCCGTCAGGCGTTCAGGTATTCGTGGACCGAGGCATAACCCCGGCCGTAGCCGCGCGTGCGCGGCGGCACGCCGTTGAAGATGCCGCCCTGCAACTGCACGCCCGCGGTGCGCAGCCGCTTGATCGAATCGCCGATCTCGCCCTCGGTATGCATGCCCGAGCGCAGCACCAGGAAGGTGGAGCCGGCCAGCACGCCGAAGATGGTCGCGTCGGTGACGGCCAGGATCGGCGGCGAATCGACGATCACCGCGTCGTAGCGCTTGCCGAGCCCGTCGAGGTAGAGCGCCAGGCGCGGCGACATCAGCAGCTCGGAGGGATTGGGCGGACGCTGGCCGGTCGGGATGAAGGACAGCCCCGGCACCTGGGTCTCGCGGATCGCCTCCTCCAGCGCGATCTGGTCGCTCAGCAGCTCGGACAGGCCGTTGCGGCGCGGCACGCCGAAGTAGCGGTCGAGCGCGCCGCGGCGCATGTCGGCGTCGATCAGCAGCACGCGCTTGCCCGAATGCGCCAGCAGCGCGGCCAGGTTGACGGTCAGGAAGCTCTTGCCGATGCCGGGGGTCGGGCCGGTCAGCACCATCACGCGGTTCTTGGCGTCCATCAGCGCGAACTGCATGGCGGTGCGCAGGCTGCGCAGGCTTTCCACGCTGAGGTCCTTGGGCCGCGCCACCGCCAGGATCGGGCGCATGTCGCTGCCGCTCTTCTCGGCCGCCGCGTCGAGCCGTTCGAGCTCGACGCTCTTCGGGATCAGGCCGTACATCGGCAGGTTGAACATGCGCTCGACGCGCTCCGGATCCTCGATGCCGTGGAACAGGTTGCGGCGCAGGAACACCACGCCGGTGCCGACGATCAGGCCCAGGATCACCGCCGCCGACAGGATCAGCGCCTTCTTCGGCTTGACCGGCACGCCGGGGCGCAGCGCCGCGTCCACCAGGCGGATGTTGCCGCCGGTGCCGGCGCGCTGCACCGAGAGCTCCTGCACGCGGTTGAGCAGCAGCACGTAGATGTCCTCGGCGACCTTGGCGTTACGCTGCAGCGCGACCGCCTTGACCTCGGTGGCCGGCAGGCTGCGGAACTTGTCGGCGTACTTGTCGCGTTCCTTCTGCAATTGCGCGAGCTGCTGGTTGGCCGCCACCACCATCGGATGCTCGGGCGTGAAGCGCTGCTCGAGCGAGGCCAGCTGCAGGCGCTGCGCGGCGATCTGCTGCTCGTACTGGATGCTGCCCTCCAGGTAGACCTTGGCCTCGTCGCTCGCGTTGATCGAGCCCGAGGTGCTCTGGTACTCGGTCAGCGCGGCCTCGGCGCGCTCCAGGTCGGACTTCAGGCGCGGCTCCTCGCTCTTGAGGAAGTCCAGCATCTTGTTGGCCTCGGCCTGCTTGCTGTTGATGTGCTGCTGCAGGTAGGACTGCGCCAGCGCGTTGGCGATCATCGCGGTCTGCACCGGGTCCTTGCCCTCCAGCGAGATCTGCACCACGCCGGTCTGCTTGCCCTGCTCGCTCACCTGGATCGCCGACTGGAAGGCGGTGATCGCGTCCAGGTCGTTCTGGCGCACCACCACGAACTGCGTGCCGGGCCGCGCCACCAGCTGGCTGACCAGCAGCGATACGCCGTTGCCCTCGGCGCGCTCGCCCACGCGGCCGCGCAGCAGCAGGCCGCCGTCCTCGTTGGCCAGCGTGTAGGCACCGTCGGCGCCGGCCGTCAACATCAGCTTCTTGCCTTCGAGCGCCGGCGTCACGTCGATCGAGTCGACCGCCGCCTGCTCGCCGCCCCAGGCGTAGGAACCCATGCCGAGCCAGGGCTTGGCCAGCTTGCCCGGCGCGGCCAGGCGCGCCGACAGCGCGCCCAGCAGCGGGAAGGTCTTGGGCGCCACCGAGAAGTTCAGCTTGCACTGCTCGACCACCGGGCCGACCACGCCGCGGCTCTTGATGATCTCGATCTCGGCGTCGGTGGCCGGCGTGGCCGGGCCGCCGTTGATCACCGCGCCGGTCTGGGTCTGGGTCAGCGCCTGCGAGGTGTTGTCGGCCGCCTCGACGCGCACGTGCGCGTCGGCCGAGTAGATCGGCTTCGCGAGGTAGCAGTAGACGCCCGCGAGCGCCACGATCAGCGCGGCGATGCCCAGCAGCAGCCAGATGTCGTCGAGGATCACCTGGATCAGCTGGCCGAGGACCACGTCCTCGTCGTCGGGCTTGGCCGCCATGTCGGCGTAGGGATGTTTGACTTGCGTATTCACGATGGCTATCCGCCTCAGGTTGGTGGGCCGGCGTCGGGGGACGCCGGCCTCGCCAGATCAGCGCGTGATCTGCTTCATGTAGTAGATCGACTGGATCGTCGGGAAGATCTGCTGCAGCAGGCGGTTGAACTGCACCGACCCGGCCGTGCCCACGTAGACCACATCGAGCGGCTTGAGCTGGAACCGGCTCGACAGCATCAGCGCGTCGGGCTGGGTCATGTCCAGGCGATAGATGTCCGGCATGTCGGGCTTGTCCTGCAGGTCGCGCAGCACATAGACCTGGCGCGGATTCGCGTCGGTGTCGAGGATCCCGCCGCCGGCGGTGATCGCGTCCGCGATGGTGAGCTTGCCCTTGAGCATCGGCACCGTCACCGGCTGCTTGACCTCGCCCATGATGAACACGCGGCTGTCGCTGCGATCCGGCACGTTGACCACGTCGCCCGGCTGCAGCATCACGTTCTCCTTCGCCTCGCCGCGATCGAGCATGGCGTTCGCGTCGAGCACGTAGAACTTGCCGTCGCGCGTGAGCCGCACGCGCTGCAGGTCGGCCTCGGCGGTGGTGCCGCCCGAGCGCGTGATCGCGTCGACCAGGCGCAGCGGCACGTCGGTGATGGCCAGCGGCCCCGGCGTCTTGACCTCGCCGGTCACCTGCACCTTCTGGCTGCGATACGACAGCACGCGCAGGTCGATCTGCGGGTTCTTCACGTAGCGCGCCAGCTTGGCGGCCAGTTCGTCGCGCACGTCCTGCGCGGTGCGCCCGGCCACGCGGATGCGGCCCACGAACGGGAAGTAGATGGTGCCGTCCGCGCCGACCGTCTGGCCGTAAGGGTCGGCCTGGCCCGGCAGCGCATTGGTATAGGGCTGCTGCAGCGCGCCGGCGATGGTCTGGGTGGTGTTGCCGCCGGCCGAGAAGGACTGGCCCTGCGGGGTGGTCAGCTCGGGGTGGTCCCAGACCGTCACGCCGAGGATGTCCTGCGGCTCGATGCGGTAGACGTACTGGGTCGGATCCGGGAACAGGTCGGCCGGCAGCGGGCGGCTGTCGTGCTGGGCCAGCGCCTGCGAGACCACCAACTGCGGCGTGATCAGCTTGACGTCGTAGTGCGTGTCGGGCATCGAGCCCTTCTCGTCGAGCCGCGAGGTGTTGATGTAGTTGCCGGGCGCGGTGGCGCAGGCGCCGAGCAGCGCGGCCGCCACGAGCGGCGCGAGCGCGGTGAGGAAAGTTCGCTTGAGCAGGCGTTTCAGCATAGTTTGTGCAGCCATCCTTGAACCAGACGTTCGATCAATCGGCAGCTTTCGCGGTACGCGGCCTCGCTGCGCCCGTGCGGATCGGCGATCTCCGCGTCCTCCCACTTGCCGAGCAGGAACACCTTGCCGCGCGCGCAGGGATCGACCGACTCGATCGCGTCGATCTGGCGCCGCTCGGTGACCAGCACCAGGTCGGCGTCGCGCACGATCGCCTGGCTCAGGCGGCGCGAGCGGTGCGTCGAGGCATCGACGCCGCGCTCGGCCAGCAGGGCCTGCATCACCGGGTCGATGCCGTCGCCGTCGTTGGCGTCCAGGCCGGCCGAGTGGAAGGCGCAGTCCTCGCCGAGCGCCTCGCGCCCGTGGGTGCGGAACAGCATCTCGGCGGTCGGGCTGCGGCACACGTTGGCATGGCAGACGATCAGCACGTTACGGAACATCGTGTGTCCTCCTCGGGTTCGGGCGCTCAGGCGCCGGCCTCGGCGGCCGGGCTGGCGCTGGCGGCCGGCTGCGCGG
>NZ_VWWC01000286.1:0-4778 GCF_011753175.1 Burkholderia sp. Cy-637
TCGCCGGTGCGTCGCACCGGCCGCCGCGAGGCGCCGCCCACCCACGGCCAGACCCGGCTGTGGTTCCTCTGGCGCCTGGCGCCGGACAACCCGGCCTATCACCTGTCGCTGGCGGTACGCATCGACGGCGCGCTCGACGCGCGCCTGCTGCGGGCCGCGCTCGACGCGGTGGTGGCGCGCCACGAGATGCTGCATGCGCGCTTCGACGAACGCCAGGGCGCGCCCTGGCTGGTGATCGACGACACGCTGCGCGCCGGCTGGGAGGAGGCGGGCTTCGCCTCGCCCGAGGCGCCGGCCTGCACGGCCTGGCTGCGCGAGGGCGGCGCCATGCCGTTCGACCTGCAGCACGGGCCCTTGCTGCGCGCGCGGCTGGCGCGCGTCGGCGGCGATACGCATGTGTTCCAGCTCACGCTGCATCACATCGCCACCGACGGCTGGTCGATGAACCTGCTGGTCGACGAGCTGGGCGCCGCCTACGAGGCCGCCGTGCGCGGCGACGCCGGCGCCTATGCGCCCGCGCTGCCGGTGCAGTACACCGACTACGCGGTCTGGCAGCACGAATCGCTCGACGCGGGCGTGCTGGAGGCGCAGCTCGACTACTGGCGCGACACGCTCGGCGACGAGCAGCCGGTGCTGGAGCTGCCCGCCGACCGGCCGCGGCCGGCCCGGCGCGACGGCCTCGGCGGCCAGGTCGGCGCGGAGCTGGACCGGGCGCTGGCCGACGCCTTGCAGACCTATGCGCGCCACCACGACGCGACCCTGTTCATGACCCTGCTGGCGGCCTTCCACGCGCTGCTGCATCGTTACGGCGGGCAGCGCGACATCCGCGTCGGGATCCCGCTGGGCGGGCGCGAGCGGATCGAGATCGAGCCGCTGATCGGCTTCTTCGTCAACACGGCGGTGATCCGTGCCGAGCTGTCGGGCGCGCTGCCGTTCGAGGCGCTGCTGGCCCAGGTCCGGCAGCGCGTGCTCGACGCGCAGGCCAACCAGGACGTGCCGTTCGCGCGCATCGTCGACGCCCTGCAGCCGCAGCGCGTGGCGAGCCAGACGCCGCTGTTCCAGGCGATGTTCAACTACGATGTGCAGCAGGGCGCCACCGAGCGGCGCGTGGCCGACACGCTGCGCCTGAGCCCGTTCGGCAGCCAGCGCACCGCCGCGCAGTTCGACCTCACGCTGGGCGTGTCGGTGGGCGAGCGCATCGGGCTGTCCTTCGGTTACGCGGCCGACCTGTTCGACCGGGAGACGGTCGAGCGCCTGCTCGACGACTACCGTGCGCTGCTGCGGCAGATCGTGGCCGGCAGCGTCGGCGGCGGCCCGCGCCTGCGCGAGCTGGCGCTGGTGGCGCGGCCGGTGGCGAGCCGCGGCAGCTTCGAGGCGCAGCCCTTCGCGGCCGCGCACGAACGGATCGCCGCGCAGGCGCGCCGTTCGCCGGAGGTGATCGCGCTGCGCTGCGAGGGCGAGACGCTGAGCTATCGCGAACTCGACGAGCGCGCCACCCGCCTGGCGCGGCGGCTGCGCGCCGAGGGGATCGGCGCCGAGGCGCTGGTGGGCGTGTGCACCTCGCGGTCCGGCGCGATGCTGGTGGCCGTGCTCGCGGTGCTGAAGGCCGGCGCGGCCTATGTGCCGCTCGACCCGGCGTATCCCGATGCGCACCTGGCCGGCATGATCGAGGACGCCGCGCTGGCCTGCACCCTGGTGGACGCTGCCGGCCGCGAGCGGCTCGCCGCGCTCGGCACGGCGCATCGGCAGATCGAGATCGACGCGGCTGCCACGCAGTCGCCGGCCGACGCCGATCCGCAGGCCGCGCTCGACCTGCCGCCGGTCGATCCGGCCCGGCTCGCCTACGTGATCTACACCTCGGGCTCGACCGGCCGGCCGAAGGGCGTCGGCGTCTCGCACGGGGCGCTGGCGCGTTTCCTCGACAGCCTGCGTTCGCGCCTGGCGTTGAGCCCCGACGATGTCTGGCTGGCGGTCACCACGCTGTCCTTCGACATCGCCGCGCTGGAGCTGTACCTGCCGCTGGCCTGCGGCGCGCGCATCGAGCTGGCGACGCGCGAGACCGTGGTCGACGGCCCGAAGCTGGCGGCGCTGGCCGACACCTCCGGCGCCACCATCATGCAGGCCACGCCGATGGGCTGGCGGGTGCTGCTCGACGGCGGCTGGCAGGGCCGGC
The DNA here is from genome assembly GCF_011753175.1 of Burkholderia sp. Cy-637. Classification (NCBI taxonomy): domain Bacteria; kingdom Pseudomonadati; phylum Pseudomonadota; class Betaproteobacteria; order Burkholderiales; family Burkholderiaceae; genus Burkholderia; species Burkholderia sp. Cy-637. Next base: position 2,174 of record NZ_VWWC01000286.1, read on the forward strand.
GCGGGCGCTTCACGGCGCTGAGCGGCGGCGAGGCGCTGCCGCCCGACCTGGCCGAGGCGCTGCATGCGCGCGGCGTGACGCTGTGGAACCTGTACGGGCCGACCGAGACCACCATCTGGTCGAGCGCCGCGCGGCTCGAGGCCGGCGCGCCGATCACGCTGGGCGCGCCGCTGGAGCACACCACGCTGCAGGTGCTCGACGAGAGCGGCCAGCCGGTGCCGGACAACGGCATCGGCGAGCTCTGCATCGGCGGCGCGAACCTCGCGCGCGGCTACCTCGGCCGCCCGGGACTGAGCGCCGAGCGCTTCATTCCCGATCCGCACGGCGCGCCGGGCGCGCGCCTGTATCGCACCGGCGATCTGTGCCGGGTGCGCCGCGACGGTCGGCTCGAATACCTGGGCCGCGCCGACCAGCAGGTCAAGCTGCGCGGCTTCCGCATCGAGCTGGGCGCGACCGAGGCGGCGCTGCGCGGCATCGAGGGCGTGAGCGGCGCGGCCTGCCGGATCGTCGGCGAGGGCAGCGCGCGGCGGCTGGTGGCCTACGTGACCGGCGAGGCCGATGTCACCGGCTTGCGCGCGCAACTGGCCGAGCAACTGCCGATGCAGCAGGTGCCCGCGCAGATCGTGCGGCTCGAGGCGCTGCCGCTGACCTCGAACGGCAAGCTCAATCGCAATGCGCTGCCGGATGTCGCCGCGCATGACGAGGACAGCTATGTCGCCCCCGGCACGCCGACCGAGGCGCTGGTCTGCGAGACCTGGGCCGAGGTGCTGGCGCTGCCGCGGGTCGGCATCGACGACGACTTCTTCGGGCTGGGCGGCCATTCGCTGGCGGCCGTGCGGGTCGCCGCGCGGCTGGGCGAGCGGCTCGGCCGGCAGGTCGAGCTGGCGCTGCTGTTCGCGCATCCGCGCGCGGCCGACCTGGCGGCGCGGCTCGATCGCGAGGGCGGCGCGGGCGATGCCGGCGGCGGCTCGGCGCTCGACGCGATGCAGGGGCTGCTCGATTCGCTGTAAGCACGCAAAGCCCGATCGAGGGCTAGCGATGCGCGGCGGCCGCCGGGGCGACCCGGCCAGGCCGCCGCGCATCCCCGGTCCGGCGCCTCGCGAAAGGGGCGCCGGCCGACAGACTGGAAATCAATGACGTGACGGACAACACCTCTCCCGCCCGGCCCGACGCGCTGCGGCTCGCGACACAATACGCGGCGCTGCCCGAGGACAAGCGCGCGCTGTTCCGGGCCCGCGCCCGCGCGCAGGGCATCGACACCTCGGCGCTGCCGGCCGTGCCGCTCGCGCCGCGCCCGGCGCGCTTCCCGCTGCTGCCGGCCCAGGAACGGCTGTGGTTCCTGTGGTGCCTCGATCCGGCCCACGCCGGTTATCACCTGACCCAGACCTTGCGGCTGAGCGGCCCGCTCGACCTTGCGGCGCTGCATCGCGCATTGCGCGCGCTGGTCGAGCGCCACGAGGCGCTGCGGCTGCGCTTCGAGGCCGGCGACGGCGTGCCGATGCAATACCCGGCCGAACTCGCGCCGGCCGGCCAGCAGGCGCCCGGGCGCGACTACGGCTTCGCCGCGCATGCGGTGGGCGGCGATCCCGAGGCGCTCGCCGCCGCCTTGCACGCCTTCGCCTGCGCGCCCTTCGACCTGACGGGCGGCGCGCCGATCCGCGTCGGCCTGTTCGAGATCGGCCCCGACGAATGCGTGCTGCAGTTCGTGGTCCATCACATCGTCGCCGATGCCTGGTCGATGGACCTGCTGTTCCGCGACCTGCTGGCCTTCTATCGCGGCGAGACGCCGGCGCCGCTGCCGGTGCAGTTCGCCGACCTGGCGATGTGGCGGCGCGAATGGCTGGCCGCCGACGAGCTCGACGCGCAGATCGCGCATTGGCGGGGCGTGCTCGACGGCGCGCCGGGGGCGATCACGCTGCCGCGCGATCTGCCGCCGCGCCAGCAGCGCTCGCACGAGGGCGGCACGGTGCGCCGCGTGCTGGAGGCGCCGCTGGCCGAGCGGCTGCGCGCGATCGCGCGCGAGCAGCGCAGCACGCCGTTTACGCTGCTGCTGGCGGCCTGGGGCGTGGTGCTGGGCCGTTACGCGGCGCAGCGCACGGTGGTGGTGGGCGTGCCCTCGGCCGGGCGCGAGCGCCGCGAGACCGAGGCGCTGGTCGGCTTCTTCGTCAACACGCTGATCGTGCGCACCGACCTGGACGGCGCCCGGCCCTTCGTCGAGCTGCTGCGCGCCACGCATGAGCGTGTGCTCGATGCGCAGGCCCATCGCGACGTGCCGTTCGCGCGGCTGGTGGATGCGCTGGCGGTCGAGCGCGATCTCGATAGCTCGCCGCTGTTCCAGGTGATGTTCGACCTGGCCGTCGCGCGGGCCGGTGGGGCCGCCGCGCTGCCGGCCGGCCTGCGCGCCGAGCCGGTGGCCAATGCCGCGCCGACCGCGCGTTTCGATCTCGCCTTGAACGGCCAGGACCGCGGCGCGGGCGGCAGCTTCGAGCTGGCGCTGACCTACGCGAGCGACCGCTTCGTCGAGGCCACGGTGGCGCGCCTGCTCGACGACTACGCGGCGCTGCTGGCGCAGATCGCCGCCGAGCCGTCGCGCCGCGTGGCCGAC
>NZ_VWWC01000287.1:0-4820 GCF_011753175.1 Burkholderia sp. Cy-637
GCCAAGGCGGCCAACGCCCCGGGCGCCACGGGCCAGCGCAACACGGCCGACGAATTCGTGCCGCTGCCCTCGGCCTCGGCCGAGCTGCCGCGCGCGGCCCGAACCCATGCGCCGATGCTCGCATCGGCCACCCGCCCCGCCGCGCTCGCGCAGCGGGCCGAACCACCGTCCCGGCAGCCGGCTCCGCCGATCGCGGGCTGAGCCCGGCACGTCACCCCAAGGGATCAACCATGTACGAACCGCTCGACCCGTACGCCAAGGATTTCAACGAGATCCGCACGCTGCTCAACGCGCCGGACAGCCAGGACCGCGTCAACGCACTGCGCGCGGCGCTCGACGCGACCGCCGAGAAGATCGGCGCGACGCCGTCGACCAACGAACTCGACCGCAGCAACCTCGCGAAGCTCTATCGCGGCTTCCTCGCGACCTCGCGGGCGCTGGCGAAGCTGCAGGAGCAGCGCGCGAACGCGTCGTAACCGATTCGCGGGCGGCCCGCCGTCCTCGAACGCTGCCTGCCGCGCGGTCCGGGCCGAAAAGCCCGTCCCGACCCGGCCGGCAATGAACCGCAGTTGCAGTTCCGTAGTTTTCGCAACCAAACCTAGACACGCGAGGTACACCATGCCTTTTCCGAATGTCAGCTCGATGGTGGGCACCGCCAGCAACCTGGCCAGCACCGCCGGTAACGTGATGAACGGCGCCGCCAACACGGCCGCCGGCAGCGCGGATTCCGCATCCACGCAAGCGCAGATGCAGAGCATCAGCAACCAGATGAACCAGATGACGCTCGCCTCGGCGCAGATGCAGCTCCAGCAGAGCATGGCCGCATCGCTGGCCAACGTGATGAAAAGCGGCGCGAGCAACGTCAAAAGCGCATCGCAAGGCGGCTAATCGCGCCAACCGGCGTCGCCCCACGCGGCGCCATCGCGGCGGCCCTGCCCGGTTTCGGGCGGCCGCCTCTTTTTGTTTTCTCGATTCATCCCCGATTTACCCGAACCCTTAGCGCATCGCATGAGCTCCGACCGATATACCTGGCTGATCGAGGATCTGTGCGCCGTCATCGACCTGCCCGACGTCCAGAACGTACTGGAGACGCGCGCCATCGAAGTGGAAGGATTCGACGTACGCCTCGATTATTTCGATAACGATATCGACGCGATGTATGCGAACTTCCACTATGGAACCGTCACCGCCGGCCGCACCCTGACGATCTTCCGACTGATGCTGGAGGCGAACCTGCTGGTCTACGCCCAGGATCAGGCGCAAATGGGGATCGACACAGATACCGGGAACGTGGTACTGATACTGCGCATCCCGTTCGACAGCGGCGTGGACGGCGCGGAACTGGCGGACCTGCTCGCCCATTACGCGGAACACGGCCGCTACTGGCGGCGCAACATCATGGAATCGAGTGACGACATGTTCGACGGCATCGCATCCGGGGAGTACGTCTGGTTGCGCGCTTGACCGCCCGGCGCCGCTCGGCCGATCAACCCGAGTCTGGCGCCACGCGTAGTCCCCGATGTCGAAATCCGTCTCTCCGCGCGCGCCCATCCGGCGCCGCGTCCCGGCGCCGGCCGATACCCCGGGCGGCCGCACCATCGCCTTCTCCCGCTTCTGGCTGCTGCGCGACGCGGGCCTGCTGATCGCCGACGGCGAGATCGTCGCGATCGGCGCGCGCCCGCTCGCGATCCTGATCCTGCTGATCGACGCCAACGGCCGCGCGGTGCCGGTGGCCACGCTGCGCGACGCGGTCTGGCCGGGCCTCGAGGTCGACACCAATACCGTCCAGTCCCAGATTTCCGCCCTGCGCCGCGCGCTCGGCGACGACCGCGACCTGATCGAGACCGTGCCGGGCCGCGGCTACCGCTTCGCCGGCGACCTGCGCGTGGTGGAGCGGCCCGACATCGACGGCGGCGAGCGCCTGGCGCGCGATGCCGCGCCGCCCGACGAGCTGATGGCGCTGCCCGAGGCCGATGCCGAAGCCGCCGCGCCGCGCGCGCGCGACACGCTCACCCACGCCCAGCCGCATGACCCTACCCCCTTCGTCGGGCGCCACGCCGAGCTGGCCGAGCTGCTGGCCACGGTGCCGGCGGTGCGCGCCGTCACGCTGACCGGCGCGGCCGGGATCGGCAAGACGCGCCTGGCGATCGAGGCCGCGCGCGGCCTGGCGCCGTCCTTCCCGGATGGCGTCGCCTACGTGCCGCTGGCGACGCTGTCGGCGCCCGATCGGGTGGTGCACGCGATCGCCGACGCGCTCGACGTCGACACCCGCGGCGGCGAGCTGGACGCGGCCCAACTGGCCGAAACATTGCGGGAACGGCGCTTGCTCATCGTGCTCGACCACGCCTCGCCGGTGCGCCACGCGGTGGCGCGCGTGATCGAGCACCTCACCGCCGCCACCCAGGGCGTGCACGTGCTCGCCACCGGCGACACGCCGCTGGCGGTGGGCGGCGAACGCGCGATCGCGGTGGCGCCGCTCGGCGTCTCGGCCGACACGCACCAGCCCTACGATTCCGGCAACAGCGACGCGCTGGCGCTGTTCTTCGCGGCCTTCGCGCGCCGCCAGCGCCGCGACGGCACACCGCCCGCCGCGCGGCTGCCGGCCGATGCGCTGGCCGCGGCCGCCTCGATCTGCGCCAGCCTCGACGGCATGCCGCATCCGGTCGAGCTGATGGCGGCCGACCTGGCCGCCGCGCTGGCCTCGAACGGCGACGTGCGCTCGGTGTTCGTGGCCTGCGCCACCGACCTGGACCGCTTCCTCGCGCAGCGCTCGGGCTCGCGGCGGCGCCTGTTGCCCCATGCGGACCTGCAGTTCGCCTGCCTCGATTTCGTGCATGGCCGGCTCGACCCCGGCACGCGCACCACGCTGCGCCGGCTCGGCCTGTTCCACGGCGCCTTCGAGGAAGGCGCGGCGATCGAGCTGCTGATCGCCTTCGACCGCGCGCTCGGCCTCGACGACACGCCGCCCGAGGCGGCCCGCCGGCGGCTGCGCCAACTGGTCAGCGCGGGCCTGGTCGACGACGTGGAATGCGACGGCGAGCTGCGCCTGCAACTGCCGCCCTCGGTGCGCCGCTTCGCGCTGGCCACGCTGGCGCGCACGCCCGAGCGCGCCACGCCGGGCGCGCTGCACGCGGCGCTGATCGCGCGCATCGTGGCGCGCCGCTTCGGCGCTGGCCCGTTCCTCGCGCCGCCTTCGGTGCGCCACGACCTGGCCGACCTGCGCGCCGCGCTCGAATGGGCGATCGACACCGGCAAGCCGGAACTGGGCGCGGACCTGCTCGACCACTCCGCGCCGCTGTGGGTGCGGCTCGCGCTCGGCGACGAATACGTGGGCTGGGCGCGGCGCGTGGCGATCTGCGGCAACGACGGCGAGGTGCGCCGGATCCGCCCCGAGATGCGCGTGGCGGCGGCGCTCGCCAACGCGCTGACCTGCAAGCGCAACGCCGCCGGCGAGGCGGCCCTGCAATGGCAGCGCGCCTACGAGATCGCCAGCGCCTGCGCCGACAATTCCACCCGGCTGCGCGCGCTGCTGCACCTGTTCTTCCGCGCCCAGATCCGCGGCGAGACCGATCGCGCGCGCGAGTTCGCGCGCAAGTACGCCGAGATCGCCGACGCGGCGCACTGGCCGGCCGCGCAGCACAATGCGCGGTTGATCGAGGGCCTGCTGCGCGCCTATACCGGCGACCTGCACATGGCGATCCCGCTGCTCAGCGGCATGCCCGACGGGCCCAACGTCGCGCTGCCCGACGTGATCCGCGAGGCACGCGCGCTGGCCACGCGGCATGGGCTGTCGCTGCACCTGATCGCCGGCGCGGCGCTGTCGACGGTGCAATGGCTGGTGGGCGGCACGCCGCGCGAATGCGAGATTCCCGAGCTGAACGCCACCGACAACGAGCCGCTGTCCTGCTGCGTGGCGCTGCGCCATGCCTGCGCGCTGGCGGTGGTGGACGACGATGCGCCGCGCGCCGAAGCCTATGCCGCGGCGCTGGTCGAACTGGCCAGCTCGACCGCGCCGCGCCGCTGGCTGCGCACCGGGCTGGACGTGCAGCGCTGGCTGCTGAGCCGGCAGGGCGACGCCTCGGCCGCGCTGTCGCTGGTGGAGGAGATCGCGCGCCGCTTCGAATCGCATCGCGTGCCGCCGGTCGAGCTGGCCTTCGTCACCACCCTGCTGCCGGCGATCCCCGTGGTCACCACGCCGGCGCTGGCCGACACGCTCGCGCAGGGCATCGCCCAGGCGGTGCGCCGCGCCGATCGCACCGGCGAGCGCTGGACCATGCCCTGGCTGCTGCATCTGCAAGGCGTGCTGTCGCGCGCGCGCGGCGAGGCGCAGGAGGTCACGCGGCGCGGCTTCCTGCAGGCGCTGCGCTGCGCCACCGAGCAGGGCGCCTATCGCATCGTCGAGCGGATCCGCGCCGATCTCGACGCGCTCGACGGCACCGCCGGCGGCTGATCGGCCGCCGCATCGCATCTGCATCGACATCCGCATCCGCATTCGCATCGACGCGGCGCACGCGATACTTCGGATCACGCAACATCGCTTCGGCCAGTGCCGCCGCGGTGACTAATGGCTGTCATCCGCGCCGCCTACCATGGGCTTCCATACCGAGATGCGAGCCTCGCGCCAACGGGCGAGGCTCGCATGCGTTCCCGGAGCCCCGATGCCGTCGTTCAAGCCTGTCCTCGCCCGTCTCGGTATCGGTGGTAGCGGCACGGCCGATGCCAAGCCGCGGGGCGATGCGCGAGGCGTGCCCGGCATCACGCACGCGGTGCCCACTCCGGCCGCGCAACCGGGCGCGCCGCTGCCGGCCCCGCGCGCGCGC
>NZ_VWWC01000288.1:0-4630 GCF_011753175.1 Burkholderia sp. Cy-637
TGGCCGAGCCGGCCCGCGATCCGGCCGAGGCCGCGAGCGATGCGGCCTCGCGGCGTGGCGCGCGCCGCGCGCTGTTCGCCGATGGCATGTTTCGTCGCTGGGTGCTGGCCGGCAGCCTGACGCAGGCGGGCGCGTTCGCCCTGGTCAATGTGTTCGCCCTGTTCATCGACGCGCGCTTCGCCGGCCAGCCCGGGCTGGCCGCCAAGGTGGGCTTGCTGCACGCGCTGGGCTGGTGCGCGACGCTGGCGGCCGGACCGTTCTGGGGCGCGCGCAACGACCGCGGCGACCCGGGCCGCCACTTCGTGGCCGGCGCGCTGCTCTGCGCGCTGGCGCTCGCGCTGATGCCGCTGGCCGCCTCGCTGTGGGCTGTCGCGCTGCTGCGCGTGGCGCAGGGCGCGGCCTACGCGGCGCTCGCGCAATCGATGCTGCTGGCCTGCTGCCGCGCCGCGCCGCCCGCGCTGCAAGGCCGCGTAACCGTGACGGCACGCGGCGCGATGGTGCTCGGGCAATTGCTCGGGCCCTGTGCCGTGCTGGCCGTGCTGCCTTCCCTGGGGCCCGCCGCCACGCTGTGGCTGACCGCGACGATGTTCGTCGCCGCGGCCGCCGTGGCACGTCCCGGCGTGGCCCTGTCCTCCTCCTCCGTGACCGAATCGAGGTAATCGCCATGCCATCCCTTTCCTTGCCGCCGGCCACGTCGGCGACGCCGTGCGCGTGCGCGGCCTTCGTCGACGGCTCGGCTGCCGAGCGCTTTCGCATCGCGCCGCTCGATCGCCGCCTGCTCGAACAGTATTTCAATACCTGGTGCCGCGAGACGGGTCGCTTCGACCCACGCGTGGCCGACGGACAGTTGCCCGACGAATCGGTGCGCGCCATCGCGCGCGACTGGCGTGAACGGGGGCACCAGCTCGCATGCGTGAGCTTCCCGCACGACGGCAGCACGGTGGTGGTCGCGCTCGACCGGTTTTCCGGGATTGGTTTTCATCGGCTCGCGCCCTATGCGCTGTGGTGGTCGCCGCAACACGGCGCGCAGCCTTGCGAGGGACCCGCCGTGTTCGCCGAGGCGATCGCCCAGGCGCTCGCCGTGCGCGCCGGTCTCGATGCGCAGGGCTGGCCCACGCAGTTCGCCGCCCTGATGCACGACAGCATCGAGCGCGTGCGCGGTTTTCATCGCGACGTGCCGCGCGAGCACGCTCGCGCGCTCGCGGCGGGTGCCGCCTGGCCCTCGCCGTTCGTCGAGGCGGAGCAGTCGCTGCGCTTCGGCCATGCCTTTCACGTCACCTCGAAAGCCACGAGCGGTTTCGACGATCACGATGTGGCCGCCTACGCACCCGAGCGACGTGCCGCGTTCCGATTGCACTATTTCGCGGTCGCCTCGCGTCGTTTCGAGAGCCGCTCGATCGACCGCGCGCAGCCGCCAATCGACCCGGAGGCGATGCACGCCGCGGCGGCCCTGCTAGGCGAGAGCGAGTACCGGCTGTTGCCTAGCCATCCCTGGCAGGCCGGCTGGCTGCTCGCGCGCGAGGACGTGCAGGCGATGCTGAAGACGCGTGACCTGATCTCGCTCGGTCCGATGGGCGAGCTGGCCTGGCCGACCTCGTCGGTGCGCACGGTCTGGCTGCCGCGGCAGCGGCGCTTCCTGAAGTTGCCGCTCGACGTGCGGATCACCAACTTCATCCGCAACAATCCGCCCGAGCAGGCGGCGCGCGCGCTCGACGCGAGCCGCTACCTGGCGTGCCTGCCACGCCGCTATCGGCAGTCGCCCGGGTTCGAGATACTGCTGGACCATGCCCATGCGGGCCTGGCGACGGCCGACGAGGCACTGCGCGCGAGCAGCCTGGTGATCTACCGCGAGGCGATGCGCGACGATGCGGGCGATCAGGCGCGCGTGCTGGCGAGCGTGGTGGAGGAGCGCCCGGACGGCGGCACCCTGCTGCAGGCGCTGCTGCACGAGGCGCTCGGCGAGACGCCGTCGCCGGCACGGTTGGCCGCCTGGTGGCGCGCCTACCTCGACGTGATGCTGTTGCCGATGCTGCGCCTGTTCGCGCACGAGGGCGTGAGTCTGGAGGCGCATCTGCAGAACGCGATGGTCGCGTTCCGGGCCGGCTGGCCCGCGCGTGGCTACGCGCGCGACATGGAGGGCGCCAGCATCAGCCGCGCGCGATGCCGCTTCCCGGACCGGCTCGATGCCGCCAGCCCGGCGCTCTACGACGAGGAGGTGGCCTGGAAACGCTTTCTCTACTACGTACTGGTCAACCAGGTCGGCCACCTGGCGGCCAGCGTCGCGCGCGCCGGTTACGGCGACGAGGCCACGCTGTGGCGGCTGACGGCCGAAGCCTGGGCGGACAGCGGCGAGCCGGCGCTGCTCGCCTTGCTGGGCGAGCTGGTGCGGCGTCCGGGCTTGCCGGCCAAGGCCAACATGTCGAGCTGCTTCGGCCGTCACGGCGAATTGCCGGCCTGGGTAGAGATTCCCAATCCCCTGTTCGGCACGGAGGTGCGAGCATGATGCATGCCGAATTCGACGCGCTGGTCGACAGCGACGCCTATCGCGACGCGGCGCGGCGCGTGATCCGCCAGTTGTTCGAGGCGCTGCTGTTCGAGGAGCGGCTGCCGTTGGCGCGGCGCGATGGCGCGCTGCTGAGCGTGGCGGCGACCGACCCGCAGGGCGCGGAGGTGATCTATCACTGCCATGTGCAGCGCAGCGTCTCGTTCGCGCGGCTGCGGGTCGTCTCGCCGGTGCGGCGGCGCTGCGGCGCCGAGGATGCCCCGGCCCTGGACGTCGCGCGCGTGATCGCCGAGCTGGCCGGCCAGTTGGCGGCCGAGCCGGCGCGGCTCGCGCAATTCGCCACGGAACTGCTCGCGACCCACGTGAAGGATGCGCAAACGCGTATCGCCCGGCAGGGCCGCCTGCTGCGCGATGCCGATTACGACGAGATCGAGGCCGGACTGACCGGCGCGCATCCTTACCACCCGACCTACAAGTCGCGGCTCGGCTTCACGCTCGATCACAATCGCCGCTATGCGCCCGAATGTTCGCCCGGCGTGGCGCCGCTGCTGCTCGCGGTACGCGTCGACCAGGCACGCTGGGCTGCCGGGCAGGCGGTCGAGGCGCGCGATCCTCGCACGCTGCTGGTCCCCGCCGAACGCGCCGTGTTCGAGCTGCGGCTGACCGGGCTCGGCCTGGATCCGGCCGATTACCTGCCGCTGCCCGTGCATCCGTGGCAGTGGGAGATGGTCGGGGAGACGGCGTGCCATCCCGCCCGCGCGCGGCGCGAACTGATCCCCGTCGGGCCGATGCAGGATCGTTATCGCCCGCAGCAGTCGATCCGCACGCTGGCCAATCTCGACCGCCGCGACGCACCTTCGGTGAAGCTCGCGATGAATCTCGTCAATACCTCGACCTCGCGCGTGCTCGCGCCGCACACGGTCTGCAATGCGGCTCCGATCAGCGACTGGCTGGACACACTGGTGGCGAGCACCGAATGGGCCGCGCCGCTGGCGCGGCCCGTGATCCTGAAGGAGATCGCGGGGGTCGCCTATCTGCCGCCGACGCCGGCGGCAGGCCAGTACGGCGCGCTCGCCTGCATCTGGCGCGACAGCATCCACGCGCACCTGGTCGAGGGCGAGCGCGCCCTGCCGATGACGGCGCTGCCGCAGCCCGATGCCGATGGGCGCCTGCTGGTGGCGGAGATGGTGGCGCGCCACGGCATCGAGGCCTGGCTGCGTCGGCTGATCGAGCGCGCCTGGCTGCCGGTGCTGCACCTGCTCTGGGCGCACGGCACGGCGCTCGAGTCGCATGCGCAGAACATGGTCCTGATCCTGGTCGACGGCCTGCCCGAGCGCGTCGCGCTGAAGGACTTCCACGACGGCGTGCGTTTCTCGCGGCAGTGGCTGAGCGGGCCGCCGCCGGTGCTGAGCGCGCCACCCGCCGAACATGCCGCCGTCAACCCGAATTCCTTCGTCGAGACCGACGACGCCGACGAATTGCGCGATTTCACCTGCGACGCATTGTTGTTCGTCAACCTGGCCGAAATCGCCTGGGCCTTCGCGCAGCATCTCGATTTCGACGAGGCACGCTTCTGGGCGATCGCGGCCGAGGCGATCCGTGCACATCAGGCGCGCCATCCCGCGCTCGCGGCACGGTTCGCGCTGTTCGACTGCTTCGCGCCCACCCTGCAGATCGAGGAACTGGCGAGCCGCCGCTTCCTGCCCGAGCTCCGGCTGCGCACGCGTGCCGCGCCCAATCCGCTGGCGCAGGCGGTGCAGGCATGACGGCCCCGATGCTGAAGGCCTCGCTGGGCGATCCGGCGGACGGCCCGCGATTCGGCGTGTTCTGCTCGACGCCCGCGCCTCTGACGATCGAACTGATCGCCGCGGCCGGCTACGACTTCGCGATCGTCGATCTCGAGCACACGCTGATCGACGGCGCGACGCTGACGGCGATGCTGCTGGCCGCGCGCGCCTCGGGCCTGGCCGTCCTGGTACGGGTGGCGGCCCTGGCGCAGGTCGCGCCGGCGCTCGACCAGGGCGCGCAGGGCATCGTGGTGCCGCGCGTGCGCTCGATCGAGGAGGCGCGCCGGGCCGTGCTGGCCGCGCGTCATGCCCCGCTCGGCGAGCGCGGCCTGAACGCGAC
>NZ_VWWC01000289.1:0-4610 GCF_011753175.1 Burkholderia sp. Cy-637
GCCGCCGCGCCGCGCACGGCGCTGCAGTCGCCGCTGGATGCGCGGGACCAGGCCGGCCGCGGCGAGTTCGGCGAACCGGCCGGCGAGGGCGCCGCCCGCGCCTCGCACGACACCGCCGCGAACCGCTACCCCGATCGCTTCGAATCGGCCGCCTGGATCACGCGTACCGCGCTGTGCGCCGAGGTCCGCCACGGCGTGCTCTACCTGTTCATGCCGCCGCTGGCCGCGCTGGAGGATTATCTCGACCTGCTTTCCGCGGTCGAGCTGACCGCCCGCTCGCTCGGCGTGAAGCTGGTGCTGGAAGGCTACGCCCCGCCGCGCGACGCGCGCCTGGCGGTGCTGCAGGTCACGCCCGATCCGGGCGTGATCGAGGTGAACATCCACCCGGCGCACGATTTCCGGCAGCTGGTGCAGCAGACCGAATTCCTCTACGACGCGGCCTGGCGCACGCGCCTGTCGTCGGAGAAGTTCATGATCGACGGCCGCCATGTCGGCACCGGCGGCGGCAACCACTTCGTGCTGGGCGGCGCGACGCCGGCCGACAGCCCGTTCCTGCGCCGGCCCGACCTGCTGGCCAGCCTGATCGCCTACTGGCACAACCATCCCTCGCTGTCCTACCTGTTCTCGGGCCTGTTCATCGGGCCGACCAGCCAGGCGCCGCGGGTGGACGAGGCACGCAACGACCAGGTCTACGAGCTCGACATCGCCTTCAAGGAGATCGAGCGCAACAAGCTGCTTCACGGGCAGGACATGCCGCCCTGGCTGGTCGACCGGGTGCTGCGCAACCTCTTGATCGACGTGAGCGGCAACACCCATCGCTCCGAGTTCTGCATCGACAAGCTCTACTCGCCCGATTCCTCGACGGGCCGGCTCGGCCTGCTGGAATTGCGCGCCTTCGAGATGCCGCCGCACGCGCGCATGAGCCTGGTGCAGCAACTGCTGCTGCGCGCGCTGGTGGCGCGTTTCTGGGATCGTCCCTACACGACCTCGCTGACGCGCTGGGGCACCGCGCTGCACGACCGCTTCATGCTGCCGGCCTTCGTGAAGATGGATTTCGACGACGTGATGGCCGAGATGCGCGAGGCCGGTTTCCCGTTCGACGCGGCCTGGTTCGCGCCGCATTTCGAATTCCGCTTCCCGCTGTTCGGCCAGGTGGCGGTGAAGGGCATCGAGCTGAGCCTGCGCGGCGCGCTCGAACCCTGGCACGTGATGGGCGAGGAGGGCGCGGTCGGCGGCACGGTGCGCTATGTCGATTCCTCGCTGGAGCGGCTCGAGGTGCGCGTGAGCGGCCTGAACGACAACCGTCACGTGATCACCGTGAACGGCCGGGCGCTGCCGCTGCAGCCCACCGGCACGGCCGGCGAATACGTGGCGGGGGTGCGCTACAAGGCCTGGGCGCCGCCCTCGGCCCTGCATCCGACGCTCGGCGTGCACGCGCCGCTGACCTTCGACATCGTCGATACCTGGATGAGCCGGTCGCTCGGCGGTTGCCGCTACCACGTCGCGCATCCGGGCGGGCGCAACTACGCGACCTTCCCGGTCAATGCCTACGAGGCGGAGAGCCGGCGCCTGGCGCGCTTCGTGTCGATCGGCCACACGCCGGGACGCATGGAGGTGGCGCCGGCCGCGCCGAGCCGGGAATTCCCGTTCACCCTCGACCTGCGCCGGGATTGAAAACAATGCGCGGGCAAGACCGGAGGAGACAGCCGGCCGCCAAGGTGGTCGGACCCGTCGGTCCGCAATGATAGGATTCGGGCTCGACGGGCGGCGCGCGTCGCGGACGAGGTGTCCGCGACGCTGCTCGCGCCAGGCCCAGGCTGACGAAACGACATCGTGCTTCCCCAATTTATCGACGATCTGAGCGCCGACGACGCCATGCATACGCTCTTCGACACAGGATCGATCCAGGACGCCGCCGAGCTCGGCGCGGCGCTGGCCGCGCCGGCCGTGACCGGCCGCTACGACGAGCTGCGCGGCGGCGCGGCGGCCCTGCAGACGGCCGCGCTGGCGCCGGTCTGGCGCGACTTCTTCACCCAGCTCGGCAGCGTCGGCTTCGCCGACCTCGACCGCCGCGCCGAGGCGCTCGAGCGCCGCATGCGCGAAAACGGGCTGGCCTACCAGTTGCACGACCAGAACGCCGGCGGCAGCGCCGCACGGCCCTGGTCGCTCGACCTGCTGCCGATGATCGTCGCGCCCGACGACTGGGCCAGCATCGAGCGCGGCGTGCTGCAGCGCATGCGCCTGCTCAACGCCGTGACGGCCGACGTCTATGGCGAGCAGACCATCCTCAGGCAGGGCCTGCTGCCGCCCGCCCTGGTGACGGGGCACCCCGGCTACCTGCGGCCGATGCGCGGCGCCAGCGTGCCGGGCGGCATGTGGCTGCACCTGGCCGCCTTCGACCTGATGCGCGGCCCCGACGGGCGCTGGCGGCTGGTCGCGCAGCACACGCAAGGGCCCACCGGGCTCGGCTACCTGCTCGAGAACCGCGTGATCGTCTCGCGGCTGTTCCCGCGCGCGTTCCGCGGCCTGCGCGTGCAGCGCCTGGCCGCCAGCTATCGCGCGCTGCTGCACAGCATGCAGGACCTGAGCCCGGCCAAGAAGAACTCGCGCATCGTGCTGCTCACGCCGGGCCGCCACGCGCCGACCTATTTCGAGCACGCCTACCTGGCGCGCTATCTCGGCCTGACCCTGGTGGAAGGCGGCGACCTGACCGCGCGCGACCAGCACGTCTACCTGAAGACGCTGAGCGGGCTGGAGCCGGTGCACGGCATCCTGTGCCGCGTCGACGACGAATGGCTGGACCCGCTCGAGCTGCGCCCCGATTCGATGCTCGGCGTGCCGGGCCTGCTGCAGGCGGTGCGCGCCGGCAACGTGCTGCTGGCCAATGCGCCGGGTTCGGGCTTCCTCGAATCGCCGGGCGTGCTCGGCTTCCTGCCCAAGCTGGCCGAGAGCCTGCTCGGCGAGACGCTGGAGCTGCCGGCGCTGCCCACCTGGTGGTGCGGCGAGGCGGCCGCCTGCGCCGACGCGCTGCCGCTCCTGGCGCGCTCCATCATCAAGCCCGCCTATCCGCCGCTGGCGCAGGCGGGCGGGCGTTTCGACCCGGTCATCGGCGCGCGGCTGAGCCACCAGCAGTTGCTCGAATGGCGCGCGCGGATCCTCGCCAATCCGGCCCACTACGTGGTGCAGTCGGACCTGCCGCCCTCGCAGGCGCCGACCTGGCCGAGCAGCGCGCAGGGCTACGAGGGCGGCGCGCGGATCGTGCCCAAGCCGCTGCTGCTGCGCGTGTTCGCGCTGGCCGACGGCACCGGCTCCTGGCGCGTGCTGCCGGGCGGGCTGTCGCGGGTCGGCACGCGCGACGAGCTGTTCAACGCGCCGATGCCGCGCGGCGGCAGCAGCGTCGACACCTGGGTCATCACCGAAGGCGCGATCGACCCGACCACGCTGCTGCAGACGCATCTCGGCCCCGACGACCTGGTGGCGCGGCCGCGCACGATCTCCAGCCGTGCCGCCGAGAACCTGTTCTGGCTGGGCCGCTACACCGAGCGCGCCGCCAACCTGACGCGCCTGGCGCGCGCCGCCTTCGAGCGGCTGCGCGGCGAGGACGACGTCGACAGCCCCGCGCATCTCGAACTGCTCGACGCGCTGTGCCGCGAGAACGGGCTGATCCCGGCCGAGACGCAATCGGCCGCGGTGTCGCCGCGCGAGTTCCAGCAGACGCTGGCGCGCGCGCTGTCGCGGCGCGCCGATCGCGGCTCGGGCATCGCGGCCTGCGTGCTCGGCATGCGCGGCGCGGCCGCGGCGATCCGCGAGCGGCTCTCGCGCGACCAGTGGCGGCTGATCGACGATGCCACCCAGTTGTTCGACGAGCCCACCAACGGCGAGGACGAGCCCGAGGAACAGCTCGGCAATGCCGCGCTGCAGATGCTCGACCGGCTCAACCTGCTGCTCTCGGCGATCACCGGCGCGCAGACCGACAACATGACGCGCGACGACGGCTGGCGCCTGCTGTCGATCGGCCGCCAGATCGATCGCGTCGATTTCCTCGCCAGCGTGCTGCGCTTCGCCTTCGAGGACGGCGCCGTCACCAAGCAGGACGGCTTCGAGCTGGTGCTGGAGCTGTTCGACAGCACCATCACGTTCCGCTCGCAGTTCCAGCGCGGCTTCGACGTGGCGCCGCTGCTGTCGCTGGTGGTGCTGAACGGCGACAATCCGCGCTCGCTGGCCTGGGTGGTGCAGAAGATGCAGGGGCGCCTGACCAAGGTCGAGCACGGCGAGGGTTATGCGCTCTCGGAGCTGTCGGAGACCATGCCCGAGATCGGCGCCTGGTCGCTGCACGCGCTCTGCGAGACCGACGAGGACGGCCGTCACGCCGTGCTGCTGGAGCGCCTGCAATCGGTCAGCCGGGCCGCCTGGGAGTTGTCGAACCGGATCGGCGAACGTTATTTCAGTCATGTGCGGGAATCAGGCAGGTCGCTATGGGGATGAGCGGAAAACCCACCGATGAGGCGGCGCGCGAGTTGCGCGCGCGTCAAGTGCAGGGACGCGAACCGGGCGAGGCGGCGGCTTCGGCGCCTCGCCCGGCGCAGCCGGCCGCGACCGGCTGCGCCGGG
>NZ_VWWC01000290.1:0-4590 GCF_011753175.1 Burkholderia sp. Cy-637
TCGCGGCAGCGCCAGACGCGGGTCGCCGCGCTGCTGGCGGCCGCGCCGCACTGAGGCCGAGCGCGGCCTGGCCAGCCGCAACCCCCACAAGCGGCGGCGATCGCATCGATCGTCGTCAGGATGACGAAACGAATTGACCGAACGAGAGACGCAGGCGATGGACCGACCCCTGATTGATTTCCTGAGCGATACCGTGACCGTGCCGACCGCGCCGATGCGCCGGGCGATGTTCGAGGCCGAAGTCGGCGACGACTGCTACGGCGAGGACCCGACCGTCAACGAACTGGAGGCGCTGGCCGCGCACATGACCGGCAAGGCGGCCGCCGCCTTCGTGTCGAGCGGCACGCTGGGCAACCTGACGGCGCTGCTGGCGCAGTGCCCGCGCGGCCACGAGGTGATCCTCGGCGACCAGTCCGACCTCTACAACTACGAGGCGGGCGGCATCTCGCTGGTGGGGGGCGGCGTGCTGCACCCGGTGGCCACCGCGGCCGACGGCAGCCTGCCGATCGAGGCGCTGCGCGCGGCGATCCGCGACCGCCACGACTACCAGTGCGCGCCGGCCGCCGTGATCGCGCTGGAGAACCCGCATTGCCTGGCCGGCGGCCGCGTGCTCTCGCTCGACTACCTGCGCCGCGTGCGCGAGCTGGCCGACCAGCACGGCCTGGCCGTGCACATGGACGGCGCCCGCCTGTTCAACGCGGCGGTGGCGCTCGGCGTGCCGGCCGCCGAGATCGTCTCGTATGCCGATTCGGTGCAGTTCTGCCTGTCCAAGAGCCTGGCCGCGCCTTACGGCTCGATGGTCTGCGGCAGCGCCGAGCTGATCGATCGCGTCAAGCGCTACCGCAAGCTGCTCGGCGGCGGCACGCGCCAGGCCGGGATCATGGCCGCCGCCGGCCTGGTCGCGCTCACCGAGATGGTGGAGCGGCTGGGCGAGGACCATCGCCGCGCCGCGCGCCTGGCCGCCGGGCTCGCGCGGATTCCCGGCATCGCGCTGCGCGCGCCCGCCTTCGACACCAGCATGGTGTTCTTCGACGTGGCCGTGCCCGGCAATGCCCCCTTTCTCGATGCGCTGCGCGAGCAGGGCATCCGCATGGGCCTGCTCGGCGACGGCGTGATCCGCGCCGTCGTCCACTACCAGATCGACGACGCGGCGATCGACGCCACCATCGCGGCCGCCGGGGCGATCCTCGCCGAGGCCGCGCTGCCCGAGGCGATGGAGTCGCATCGATGAGCGCCGCGACTTCCCGCATCTCCACGGTCTGCGCCGACCAGCCCGCCACCGGACTTCAAGGAACCCGAATGAGCTTCCCGCTTGCCACCGCGCGCCTGGTGCTGCGCCCCTTCACGCGCGACGACCTCGCCAGCTTCACCGCCTACCGCAACCATCCCGAGGTGGCGCGCTACCAGGGTTGGTCCTCGTATTCCTTCGACGACGCGCTGGCCTTCTTCGCCGAGCAGGAGCCGCTCGCCTTCGACACCGACGAAACCTGGTTCCAGATCGCCGCCGAACGCCGCACCGACGGGCAACTGGTCGGCGACGTGGCGGTGCACTTCCTCGACGAGGGACGCCAGGCGGAGCTGGGCGTGACCTTCGACGTTCAGGCACAGCGCCAGGGTTATGCGCGCGAGGCGGTGGCGAGCGTGGTCGAGCTGCTGTTCGAGCAGCATGGCAAGCACCGGCTGGTGGCCACCGTCGATGCGCTCAACGCGCGCGCGCAGCGGCTGCTGGAGCACCTGGGCTTCCGTCGCGAGGGCATGTATCGCCAGAACGTGTTCTTCAAGGGCGCCTGGGGCGACGAATACGCTTATGCGCTGCTGGCCAGCGAATGGTGCGAACGACGCGCGCAGGCCGGGGCGGCTGACATGGCCGCAGGGGAGGCGCGATGAGCGGCCACGCGAATTTCGTCGATCTGTGCCGCGCGCGCGCCGAGACGCTCGGCGAGGCGCTGGCCTATCGCTATCTCGAAGGCCGCGACGGCGACGATGCGGCGCCGAGCCTGAGCTTCGCCGGTCTCGACCTGGCGGCGCGCCGCGTCGCCGCGCGGCTGGCCGCGAGCGGTGCCGCCGGCGATCGCGCGCTGATCGTCTGCCCGCAAAGCCTCGATTACGTGAGCGCCTTCTTCGGCTGCCTCTATGGCGGCTTCATCGCCGTGCCGGCCTACGCGCCGCGCAACAACCATCACTTCGAGCGCCTGGCGCGCATCATCGAGGACGCCGCGCCGCGCTTCGTGATGCTCACCCGCAAGCAGGCCGCCTCGATCGAGGCCTTCATCGCCGAGCGTCCCGCGCTGAGCGCGGTCGAGCTGATCGTGGTCGACGAGCTGGGCGAGCTCGATCCGGCCGGCTGGCGCCCGCACGCGGCCACGCCCGACACGCTGGCCTTCCTGCAATACACCTCGGGATCGACGGGCCAGGCCAAGGGCATCATGGTCACGCACGGCAACCTGCTCGCCAACGAGGAGATGATCCGCCTGATGTGCGGCAACACGCCGGACAGCCACGCGGTGTTCTGGCTGCCGCTGTTCCACGACATGGGGCTGATGACCCTGCTGCAGGGCGTCTACGTCGGCTACCCGACCACCCTGATGGCGCCGATGGACTTCCTCGGCAATCCGCTGCGCTGGCTGCAGGCCGTCTCGCGCTATCGCGCCACGCTGACCGTGGCGCCCAACTTCGCCTGGCAGCTGTGCGTCGAGAAGATCGCGTCGGCGCAACTGGCCGGGCTCGACCTGTCGAGCGTGACGGCCGCCGTGAACGGCTCGGAGCCGGTGTCGGTGCGCACCCTGGACGCCTTCGTCGCGCGCTTCGGCGCCTGCGGCTTCCGCGCCGAGGCGTTCCGGCCCAGCTACGGGCTGGCCGAGGCCACCCTGCTGGTGACGGGTTCGACCGGCTACGGGCCGCGCCACGTGATCGAGCAGACCAGCCTGGCCGCCTCGGGACGCAGCACGGTGTTCCGGCGCGTGGGCTGCGGCGGCCCGGTGGCGAGCGGCGAGCTGGCGATCGTCGATCGCGACAGCCGCGCGCGCCTGGCCGACGACGCGGTCGGCGAGATCTGGGTCAAGGGCCCGCACGTGGCCCAGGGCTACTGGGGCGATGCCGAGAAGAGCGCGCAGACCTTCGGCAACTTCACGGCCGACGGCGACGGCCCCTTCCTCGCCACCGGCGACCTGGGCTTCCTGCACGGCGGCGAGCTGGTGGTCACCGGCCGCTGCAAGGACGTGATCATCCTGCGCGGCGACAACTACTATCCGTCCGACCTGGAGGCCACCGCCACCGCCGCGCATCGCGCGCTGGTGCCGGACGGCGCGGCCGCCTTCACGCTGGCCGAGAACGCCTCGGCGGGGAGCGCCGGCGAGAGCGCCGGGCAGGCCGCGGATGCCACGCAGGCAGCGGAAGCCGACACGCAGGCGCTGGCCCTGGTCGCCGAGGTGCGGCGCAATACGCCGCCGGCCGAGTTCCCGGCGATCGTCGCGGCGATCGTCGAGCGCATCGCCTCGGGGCATGGCCTTGCGCTGGAGCGCGTGGTGCTGATCAAGGAGCGCTCGATCGCCAAGACATCCAGCGGCAAGGTGCAGCGCAGCGCCGTGCGCGAGGAGCTGCACGGCGGCACGCTGAAGGTGCTGCACGAGGCGCGGCCCGGCGCGAGCGGCACGCGGGATGCGGCGCGCGTCGCGCAGGACCCGCACGCGGCCCTGCACGCGATGCTGGCCGCCGCCCGGGGCGAGGCCTTCGCGCGGCTGGTCGAGGGCGTGGTGCAGAACCAGTTCGCCGAGCTGCTGAAGACGCCGTTCTACGCGCTCGACCTGTCGCGGCCGGTGTCGGCGCTCGGTCTCGATTCGCTGGCGCTGGTGCAGGTCCAGCATCGGCTCGGCGCCGCGTTGCGCGTCGAGCTGCCGGTCGAGCTGCTGTTCGGCGATCTCACGCTGGCGGCGCTGGCCGCCGAGATCGGCACGCTGGCCGAACGCGCCTGGCGAGCACCGGCCGCCGGGGAAACCGGTACGTCGACGCGGGCCGAGGCGGCCGCGCCAGCCGAGGGCGACTGGCCGGCAACGCCGGGCCAGGCCGCGCTGTGGCTCGCGCAGCAGGCGAACCGTGGCTCGGTCGACTACAACGAGGGTTTCGTGGCCGAGGCCGACGCGGCCTTCGATGCCGAGCGTTTCTCCCGCGCGCTGGGTCAGCTGGCGGCGCGCCACGACGTGCTGCGGATGGTGCTGGTCGAGCGCGACGGCAAGCCGGTGGCGGCCGAGGCGCCGGCACCGGCCCTGGTGCAGGCGCGTTTCGCCGACGACGAGGCCGCGCTGCAGGCCGCGCGCGAAACGCTGGTCACGCCGTTCGACCTGGGCGTCGCCGCCTGGCGCGCCAGCGTCACGCAGGGCCCGACGCGGACCTGGGTCGCGCTCGCCCTGCATCATGGCTGCGTCGACATGTGGTCCTTCGACCTGCTGCTGGCCGAACTCGGTCGCCTCTACGACGCGCTCGGCCGCGGCGAGGCCGAACCGCCGGCGACGACGCGCGGCTATCGCGCCTTCTCCGCCGCGCAGCGCGACTGGCTCGCCTCGCCGGCGGCCGCGCGTGCGCTCGAAGCCTGGC
>NZ_VWWC01000291.1:0-464 GCF_011753175.1 Burkholderia sp. Cy-637
GGTTGAAAAAAAAAAACGTCCAGTGAAATCTGAGCCCTCGTGCGTAGCGACGCGTCATCCAAAGAACAGCTTGATGTACTTCTCCAACTTTTCATACACATCTGAGCCCTCACCCGCGACCACGCGTAGCTCTTATGCGCCGACCAGCACCGATTTGCTGCTATTTGTGTAATCGCACGTTGCTAACATTGTTTCGAGCCTTATACACCTTAGGCTATTGCGTCGGTGACACAGTACTATGTCGTGATCTAAGATGCTATAGTCGAAGACGAAGTTGAATAAGCGGTGCTCTGTGAGGATATGCGAGAGTAAGTAGAGACAGAGTATTGTGCGGTGCTACGACGTGAGTATGGTTCTGTACGTAGTGAGTCACAAGTGATGCTGATGATATACTTCACATCTGTCTAATTGGTCTTTGTTACGCTGTTGTGGTTTGTCTTTTGTTAGTTTTTTTTTTTTTTTTT
>NZ_VWWC01000292.1:0-3938 GCF_011753175.1 Burkholderia sp. Cy-637
TCCTGACGAACGGAAAGCCCGGAAGCCGCGCTATCGAAATTCGGCGCCCGGGCCGGCTCGACGCGCGGAAAAACAGCGCCATGGCGCGATGAGACGTTCGGGCATGAAGCTGAGACGAGCGCGTCTGGGCGCCAGGCGCCGGCGGCCTCAACATGCATTCCGTCAACCGCGTGATCGACCAGCCGCCAGGCGGCGCACCACGCGGTGCAGGACTTTCCCAACACGCCTTCGGGCACCCACGGAATCAGGATACGGTCATGGCAAACGTCGAAAACTTCGAATATGTGTTTCTGGGCGGCGGCAAGGGCGGCAAGACGCTGGCGATGGAGCTGGCGCGCGCCGGCAAGCGGGTGGCCGTGATCGAGCGCGGCATGATCGGCGGCTCCTGCATCAACGTCGCCTGCATCCCCAGCAAGGCGCTGATCCACGAGGCCGAGCTGGCCCATCTCGCGAACCGGCGCGACGGCGCCGCGCGCTCCGCCGAGATGGCGGGCGTGAAGCGCTACGTGCGCTCGGTGGTTGACGGGATGGTCGAGATCAACCGCAAGGCGATGCTCGGCTCGGGACTCGATCTGATCATCGGCACCGGCCGCTTCGTGGGCCCGCGCCGCATCGAGGTGCGCACCGCCGAGGGCGCCACGCGCATCGTCGAGGGCGAGCACGCCTTCATCAATACCGGCACGGTCGCGCAAATTCCCGATGTGCCTGGGCTCCAGGCCGCCGCGCCGCTCACCCACGTGGAAGCGCTGGCCCTGGAGGTGCTGCCCGAGCACCTGGTGGTGATCGGCGGCGGCTACATCGGGCTCGAATTGGCCCAGGCGTTCCGCCGGCTCGGCAGCCGCGTGACGATCGTCCACGACGCGCCGCGCGTGGCGCTGCGCGAGGACGAGGACGTCAGCGCCGCGATCGAGGCGGCCTTCGCCGCGGACGACATCTCGATCCGCTCGGGCGTGCGCCCGGTCGAGGTGAGCGGACGCTCGGGCGAGGCGGTCACGCTGCGCCTGGACGACGGCAGCGAAGTGAGCGGCAGCCACCTGCTGATCGCCACCGGCCGCACGCCGGTAACGGCCGATCTCGGCCTGGAAGCGGCCGGCGTGGCAGTCAACGAGCGCGGCATCATCAAGGTCGACGAACGGCTCGCCACCACCGCGCCGAACACCTGGGCGATCGGCGAGGTGGCCGGCACCGCGATGTTCACGCACGCCTCCTACGACGACTATCGCGTGCTGAAATCGCAGTTGGCGGGCGGCGATCGCAGCACCCGCGAGCGCCAGATTCCCTATGCGCTGTTCATCGAGCCGGAGCTGGCGCGCATCGGCATCAACGAGCAGGAGGCGAAGGCGCGCGGCATCGCGGTGCGCGTGGCCAAGCTGCCGATGGCGGCCGTGCCGCGCGCCCGCACCAGCGGCGAGACCCAGGGCTTCATGAAGATCCTGGTGGACGGGGAATCGGATCGGATCCTCGGCTTCACGATGCTCGGCGTCAATGCCGGCGAGGTGATGACGGCGGTGCAGATGGCCATGCTCGGCGAGCTGCCCTACACGGCGGTGCGCGATGCGATCATTGCGCATCCGCTGATCTCGGAAGGGCTCAATATCCTGCTGAACGCGGTGCCGGCACATGTGGCCGCGCAATAAGCGGCCGCGCCTGGCGGCGGCGCGAGTCGGTGGCAGAATCGCCGCGCTGCTCGGCGGCCTCGCGCTGATGCTGGCGGGCCTCGGCGGCGCGGCGGCCGCCACGCCCGCTCCCCTCAACAACTCGATGGAGGCAAGCATGAACCAAGCACACAGCGATGCGCTGCTGTCCTGGCAGAGCAGCCACGATTTCGCCGGCACGCTAGCGCACCTGCGCGGCGCGCTCGCCGACAAGGGCATCCGGATCTTCGCGGAAATCGACCAGGCTGCGGCCGCGGCGGATTCCGGCCTGAAGATGCCGGCCACGGTGCTGATCCTGTTCGGCAACCCGAAGGCCGGCACGCCGGTGATGCTGCAACATCCGCTGGCCAGCGTCGAGCTGCCGCTGAGGCTGGTGGTCCGGCAAGCCGGGGACGGCTCGGTCTGGGTCGATTATCTCGACGCGGCGCGACTGCTCGAGCGCGACTACGGCGTGGACGACGCCTTGCTGGCGCCGCTCGCGCGTGTGCCGGCCCTGCTGAAGGCGGCGACCACCGCCAACTGAGGCAGCGCCGCGCGCCGGGCTTGATCCGGCTGCGCGAAGCGAACGCTTCATGTGAGCACGTCATGTACTGGGTGACGTGCTTGCACGAGGTGCCGGCGTTACGAGGCCGCCTCATGCAGGCGCTTCACGCGGCCTCGCCCACTTCCGCCAGTTCCACCCGCTCGCGGCTCTGGGCCCGCCATTGCGCGGGCGTCACGCCGATCTGCCGCTTGAACACGCGCTGGAACGCGGCATCCGACTGGTAGCCGACGCGCTCGCCGATCTCGGCCACCGACAGCGTGCCCTCGGCGAGCATGCGGCCGGCGATGGTCATGCGGATCTCGGTGAGCATGTCGCTGGCGGAGCGGCCGATCGCCTCGTCGAAGTGACGGGCGAAGGTCGCGCGCGACATGTGGCAGAGCTCGGCCAGTTCGGGCAGGGTCCAGGCCTTCTCGGGCGTATCGAACATCGCCGACAGCGCCGGCTGCAGGCGCGGACGCGCCGCCAGCGCGAGCAGCCCGCGCGGCGGCTCGCCGGCCTCGCTGGCGAAGCGCATGGTCAGCGCGAACAGCGCGCCCGACAGGTGATTGACGAGCGCCAGGCTGCCCGGGCCGAGTTCGTCGGATTCCTCGCGCATCAGGCCGACCAGCCGCGTCAGCCGGTTGCCGGCGGCGGCGTCCTGCCCCGGCGCGGCCGAGGTCCTGACCAGCAGGCGGTTCGGCAGGTGGTCGCGCAGCAGTTGCTGCGGCATGGCGGGCAGCAGGAAGCGCCCGCACAGCACGTCGGCCGGCGCGCCGCGCCCCTTGTTCGACACCATCTCCAGCCCGGCGACGAAGCGCTCCTCCGACTTCGCAGGACGCTTGCCACTGCCGTCGTGCAGCACATGGCCCACGCCGGACGGCAGCATCACGATATCGCCCGCCTGCATGGCCAGCGGTTCGCCGAGCCCGTCCTCGAAGCTCGCCTCGCCGCTTAGGAGCACGTGGTAATGGATTTCGCGCTCGCCGGCGGCGGCGCCGTCGATGCGCCAGGGCGCGCCGAAATGGCAGCGCGCATCCAGTTGCCCGGCCACGGGCATCAAGGCCAGCAAACGGCTCAGCAGATCCATCGAAGATTCCTGTGGGTAGGTCGACACCTCGCCGATGCGAGACGTTCGAGCATGAATTTCGCGGATACTACCACCTGGCATCTCATCGCGCAGGGATGCCCGGGCAGCCCCGAACCCGGCAAAAAGCACAAGGCCCGCGCCCTCGCGAAACGCGAGAGCGCGGGCCTCGATCGGCAAGCGCCGAGCAGCCGGATCAGGCCGTGGCGAGCCCCGATTGCTGGGCCGCCTGCATGACCTTCTGCACGTAGGTCGGATCGCCCGTGCCGGCCGGCGTCGCATTCAGGTTGCCCAGGTCGACGCCGTTCGGGCCGGAATTGTAGGCGCGCAGCGCGGCGCCCATGTTGCCGCCGAACTGGTTGGCGAGGTCCTTCATGTAGTTCGCGCCGGCGCGGATATTGTCGGCCGGGTTCGAGATGTCGCCGCCGCCGTATTGCTGGAATTCGTTGGGGCCGAGCTGCATCAGGCCGCCGCCGGGCGTGTTCGCGATCCCCTTCGACTCCTGCCAGATCTGGCCGGCGATGATGCCGGGCGGCACGCCGGTGGACTGCGATGCCGACATGATCTCGTCCTTGTACTTGCTGGCGACTTCCTGCGGAGTCATGTCGCCGCCCGAGGCGTCGGGCGTGGCCTGGACCGACGAGGCGCCCGCCGTTGCCGGCGCGCCCGTGCTGTC
>NZ_VWWC01000028.1:0-60416 GCF_011753175.1 Burkholderia sp. Cy-637
TCCGGCGCCGCGCGGGCCGGCAGCAGCGCGGCCCGCGCGGCGCCGGCATCGACGCCGCCGGCCAACTGCGAGAAACGGCCCTGCATGGTCTGGATATGGCACCACGCGGCTTCGTGCAGCGGATGCTCGGCGCGCCAGCGCTCGAAGCCGCCGAGCAGGGCCGGGTCGCGAGCGCCCTCGCCCTGCAGATCGACCCACCATTGCACCGCGCGCCGCGCGATCTCCGGCGGAATCGCCGAGGCTGCCTCGTGCTTCATCGGTTCAGAGCGCCATCGCGAAGAAACACCGGGCCGCGGCCTTGACCAGGTGACGCTTGACGGTGGACAGCGAGAGGCCGAGCTCGGCGGCGATCTCGGCCTGCGTGAGGCCGTCGAGCTGGGACAGCAGGAAGGCCCGCTTGGCCGCGACCGGCAGCCCGTCGAGCAGGCGATCGATTTCGAGCAGGGTCTCCATCACCAGCGCGCGCGTTTCCGGCGAAGGCGCCACCGCCTCGGGCTGCGCGGCCAGCGCCTCGAGATAGGCCTGCTCGAGCTGCTCGCGACGCCAGTGGTTGTAGAGCACGCGCTGCGCGACGGTGGTCAGGAAGGCACGCGGCTCCTCGGCGCGGATCGGCTCCTCGCGGGCCAGCAGGCGCAGGAAGGTGTCGTGGGCGAGATCGGCCGCGCGATGCGCGCAGCCGAGCTTGCGTCCGAGCCAGCGCTGCAGCCAGGCGTGATGGTCGCTGTAGAGCAGATCGACTTCGCGGTGCAGCAGCAGTTTGTTGGCCGACATCTAAGCTCTCCCGGCCGGGCGCGGCGGGTTTCAACAGGTAAATGAGAATGATTATTATATACAACAACAAAAATCATCTCGAAAACTATCTGTCGGCTTCGCGTCGGCGGGAAGGCAGCCCAGATGCGGATGCACGGCCTCGCCGCGCCCCGCGCGGGACGCGGCGACGAGCACCGAGGAAGGAAAAAACGGCGATATCGGCTCCGGGCCGCCGGGCGCGCCACGAGGCAGCGGTACTTCAGGCAGCGACGGCCAACACCTGCCCCTCGAAGCGCACCTCGACCGCGAGCCCGAGCCCGCAAGGCCCGTCGCGCAGGACCACGCGGGCCCGATGCTGCTCGGCGATGCGCTGCACGATCGACAGGCCGAGCCCGCTGCCCGATTCGGCGACGCCCTGCGCGCCGCTGCCGCGATAGAAGCGCTCGAACACGCGCGCTCGATCGGCCGCCGGGATGCCCGGGCCGGTATCGCAGACCTCGATCACCGGCACGCCGCCGGCATCGCGCCGGGTGCGCACGTCGATGCTGGCGCCCGCTCCCGCGTAGCGGATCGCGTTGTCGACCAGGTTGTTGAGCAGCACGCGCAGCGTATCGGCGCAGCCGGGTACCACCAGCGCGCCGCTCGCGTCGGCGCCGAGATCGACGCGCCGCGCATCGGCCAGGCGCGAGCGTTCGCCGACCACCGAGCGAGCCAGCGCGGCGAGATCGACCGGCTCGAACGGCTCGGCCTGCGTCTGAGGCTCGAGCCGCGCGAGCGTCAGCAACTGCTCGGCGAGATGACCGAGCCGCGTCGCGCCGGCCTGGATCTGCGCGATCACGCGCAGGCGCTCGGCCTCGCTGCCGGCGCGGCCGAGCAGCTGCGCCTGGATCGACAGGCCCATGATCGGCGTGCGCAGCTCGTGCGCGGCATCGGCGATGAAATGGCGCTGCAGCGTAAACGAAGCGTCGAGCCGCTGCAGCAGGTCGTTGATGGCGCCCGCGAGGGGCCGCACCTCGTCGGCCACCGCCTCGGCATCGAGCGGATCGAGATGCGTCGCGTGGCGCTGCCGCAAGCTTTCGGCGATCGCCCGCAGCGGCCGCAGCCCGTAGCCGATGCCGAACCACAGCGCCACCGCCAGCAGCGGCAACAGCGACAGCACCGGCCACAGCAGATGGACGGCGATGCGCGCCAGCGCGTCCCAGCGTGCCGTGCGCGGCTGCGCGACCCGGATCGTGGTGCCGGCTCTCTCGCGCACGTAGCTGTGCCAGCGCTGGCCATTGGCTTCGAGCGTGCCGAGCCCCGGCGCGCCGGGCGGCGGCAGCACGATGCCGGGATCGGTGGTGAAGGCCAGCCGGCCGCCGCGCCAGAGCTGCAGCACCACGTCGTCGGCGTCGTCGAGCTGGCGCGCCGGCGCCGCGCCGTCATGGCCCGCGAAGGCGGGCAAGCCATGCTGATTGATCTCGATCTGGCGCGATACGCTGCGCAACTGGTCGTCGAGCAGCACGTCGAGTTCGCGCACCGCCGCCCAGTAGGTGCCGGCGCTGGCCAGCACGCCCACCACGCAGGCGGCCGGCAGCAGCCAGATCAGCAGCCGGCCGCGCAGCGAGCCGGCCAGGCGGCGCCAGGGCGAGCGGCTCATGCCGCCTCGCTGATCCGGTAGCCCACCCCGCGCACGGTCAGGATCGCGACGTGGCCGAGCTTCTTGCGCAGGTTGTGGATATGCACCTGCACCGCATTGCTCTCGATCTCCTCGCCCCAGCTGTAAAGACGCTCCTCGAATTGCTCGCGCGAGATCACCGCGCCGGGATCGACCATCAGCTCGTGCAGCATCACGAACTCCTTGGGCGACAGCGCCACCTCGTCGCCGCCGAGCCAGACCTGGTGCCGCACCGGATCGAGCCGCAAGGCGCCGGCCGACAAGGTGGTCTGCGCGCGGCCAGAGTGGCGGCGATTGACGGCGCGGATGCGCGCCAGCAGTTCCTCCAGCGCGAAGGGCTTGACGAGGTAATCGTCGGCGCCGGCGTCGAGCCCGGCGATGCGATCCGACAGCGCGTCGCGCGCGGTGATCACGATCGCCGGCAACGCATCGTCGCGGCGCCGCAGCGAGCCGAGCAGGGACAGGCCGTCCCGCCCGGGCAGGCCCAGGTCGAGCAGCATCAGCCCATAGGGCGTGGTGCGCAGCGCGAGCGAGGCGGCATCGCCGTCGCGCACCCAGTCCACCGCGAAACCTTCGTGGCGGAGTCCTTCCTCGAGCCCGCTGCCGATCAACGGGTCGTCTTCGACGAGCAATACGCGCATGGTGGGGTTCCGTGAACGGGCGGCCCGGCACTTCGGGCACGCATCGAGCACGGATCATAGGCAGGCGATGCTTAGGGGGTACTTAGCTGTGTCGATGCGCTCGTCCGCGATGGATCGCGCCCTGGTTTCAAACCTGGATGTCACCTCGGCTCCCGCGCCCCGAGCACCGCGACCGCCAGCAGCAGCGCCATTGTGCGAGCGGGCTCGAGCCGGGGTACCAGGCGATAGCGGTTCAAGGCTGTCTCAGCGGTTGTAATGCTTCTCGTCGGAAAGCTCCACGGCTACATGGGATCGAGCTTTCGGAAACTCAAGATGGCATCGGGGAGTCCTCGTGCAATGCTCAGCCACCGACCGTTCTACGATTTCGCACTTTGCGCAAGCAACCGGCCCGATGTTGTCAGCACGGCGTCGAGCAATGTTGTCGTTCTCGTCCAGCGATGCCGCGCACCAACGAAATGGTCCCGCCTCTTGCTCCAGAACAATCTCTCTGCAGCCCGTCGCTGCCATCCATGCTCCTTGAGGACACGCAAGTTTCTCGTGCGAAAGCGATGAGCTCCATGACGTAGTCACCCAATGGGCAAACCTGGACATCAATAGGGCCAGAATTAAATTCTGCGCAGGATCAAGCAAAACCATCAAAACATGACAAATCAGATTTCCATATATAGAGATCATCGGAGAATAAAAACTCACCAATCCTCGAAATACACCAATTTCCATGACCTCCCTGGGCAACGCCACCAATCGAACTTTATTAATCTATGTCGGCGGGGATGCCGCGATGAATTTATCAAGAGCCTCCACCGGGCAAGAACTTGTTTCCGCGTCAGGTCAGACCATCGCTTTATTAGGCACGATTTCTCCCGCGAGCGTTCTGGCAACCGCCCCCGCGGCAGCAACCACCACACTCGGAAAAATAGCAATCGACATTCAATCAGGCAACGCCCCTTCCATTGGCGATTTAATATCAATTGCAGGAAACGTAATGAGCATTGTCGGAGCGACAGCATCATACGTTCCAGCCGCCCAGGGAATTGCATCATTTGCACTGGTATCCGGAAAACTGATTTCCACCGCTGGACTCTTGATTGATGCACCCGACTTTGGAAGAGCAGTTTTCAACATACTGAATCCCGGAAACGACAACGAATCACCATCCGACGCAGAGACAATCCGCGATGTTATTTCAACCGGCCAAGCAGGAGAAGGATCAATTTTTGATGCGAACGGCAATGTAATTGGAAGTCGAACGACAGATGGCACGACGACGACGGACAGATACATCAGCCAGGACGGCGAAAGAGTAACAACAACTGACTATGGAAACGGCGAAACAAGCACCTTGGCGATACACAAAGATGGAACGAGCGACTCCTTGCTAATTGAATCAAGCGCCACCGGCACCTATTACAGAAAAATAACCAGCCTCTCCAAGGATAGCGACGAGATAGAAGTTGGCTTTCTCGACATACACGGAAACTATATTCGCAGAACAATATACCTCGACGATTCGACGACACACATCGCCTATACCGACGGAATCCCAGAATTAAGCACAACAACGACAATACCATCCATAGGCACAAGGAAGGAGCAAATATTTTCGCTCAAAGAAAAATCATTTACCGAAAAACTCTACGAAAACGACACCTTGATCTTAAAAACAAAAAATGGGATTCTGCGATTTACGTCGGAAGAGAACGAAATGGGCTACACCCATCAGAAGCACTATGCCAAATCTGGATTGATAGAAATGGAAATCAAGATTTACCATTCCGGAAAAACTGAAATATTAAATTACAGAGATGGCACCCTTGAATCACTCGACGAAATCAGCAGCGCATCATCAAAGCATACCGCATACACACCCGCAGGAGATCCAAGTTATTTTGTCGAAAAAATCAACAACACGAAAGCAATAGAAATATATTACAAGAACGGCAAGATCGAGCACGAATACTTCAATAACGATGGATTGATTACCTCGCAGAAACATTGGCCCGAGAAATCCGACCATTTTAATTACGAAAATCCTTCAACAACAACTGACGAATTACCCAATCTCACGATACCCAATCGTGGAATGACATCAATCAGCCACGGCATGCTCAATGCGCAAACCCCTGATTTATCAAAAACTCAACTCACACATCAACCCAATGGAGAAAACAAACCAAACTCGATAACAATATCAGACCTGCTGTTGCAACCAAGCGACACAGAAATCACCTCCGCGCTGCTCAACCTGACAAACGCCTCGGACTCTGCCCCGAAACCACCAAACCCAATAAACCTTCATCACGAATCCGCAAACAAAAACAGCAATGACCTCAAAATTCTCGAAACCGAATTTTTCGATGAAAAACAAAACGCCAACGGATATTTGACGGCCGACTTCAATACCACAAGATACCTTCTCGATGAGCAGCCACTGGATCAATTACCCTACCCAACATGAAAAAATCAAGCATCGACTACATTTCAGCAACGTTCATTGTGGCATGGACACTCTCGCTCACATCATCAAATTCCACGGAAAAGGGCTGCACCTTCGACACTTGCAACACTCTTTTTAAAATTGCATTCCTGTCGACCCCCTTGGCCATTGCGGCACTGGTCTGGCTGGCTTTCGCTTTCGTCAGAAAATTTCCCGAACAAGCAATGAAACTTGGAAAGTTGAATCATTCATGGAAATTCAATTTTTTTATATATTTCACAGCCATACTTGCGTTGCTGCTGAAGATCATGAAATGAGACTTGCGATCCTCGAAGAAGACTATAAAACGAGTACCTCGACACGCCAAAGTTCGGTGGATTTGCTGATATGGGCAAATCCACCCGCGTGGCTACTCGACGAACGCCATCCGGCACCCAAGCGAAATTCTGCGCCTGGCGCCAGCCGCGATATCACCTCGGCTCCTGCACCCCGAGCACCGCGACCGCCAACAGCAGCGCCATCGCGCAAACCAATTCCAGCACCAGGCTGCCGCGCAACGACGCCATCGCGCCCGGGCTGTCCCCGGAGCGCAAGCGGGCCTCGAGCCCGGGAGCCAGGCGATAGCGGTTCAAGGCAGCCAGCCCCAGCATCGCGCAGAACAACACCAGCTTGACTAGCAGCGCGCGGCCGTAGCTGCTGTCCGGGAACCCGACCAACGGCCAGCCGACCACCATCACGGTATTCACCATGCCGGTCGCGATCAGGGCCGCCACAGCGGCACTGCCCACCGTGGCGAACTGAGCCAACGTGCGAACCAGCACTTCGATATGTGTCACGCCGCCGGCCGCCAGTTGAATCGCGAATCCGCCAAGGGCGCCGAGCCAGATCGCCGCCGCCGCGAGATGCACGAGGTCGGCCATCAGATGAAGCACGCCGCGCCGGCCGTCGTCCATCACCGCGTGGCCGCCCCAGGCGAGCGAACCGAGTACCACGAGGCCGGCGGCCGCCGCTGCCGCGAAGGCCGCCATCGTCGGCCGGCGTGCCAGCCGCCTGGCCAGGCAACAGGCGCCCAGGCAGGCAAGAACGCGAGCAAACCAGGCCGAGCCGAAGGCAGTGCCGCCGAGCAGCGCGCCGAGTACATCGAGATTCGCGTCGAGATCGTCGCTCCCCGACATCGCGCGCGTCATCACCGCCAGCGCGGCCACCGACGCGATCAGGCCAAGCCATGCCGCGCCGGCCAGCACGCGCGTGAACGGCACGACGAACCACGGCGCCCCGCGCTCCTCGCGCCGCAAGGCATACAGCGCGAACATCGGCAGCCCGGCGAACAACATCGCGGCCGCATACAGCACGAAGCGGATCGCGATATTCAGCGCCCCATCCATCGCGCTCATCGGACCGTGAAGCTCACCGAGCCTGCCACCGGATGCGTATCGGCCGACACCGCCCGCCAGGCGACGCGATAGGTGCCCGCCCGCAGCGCCTGGTTCGGCACGATCAGCATGATTTTCGGGTCGGTGGTTCCCGACACGGTCGAGGCGATCTTCATCGGTGCGTGACCGGCCATGCCCGGCATCGCCGTCATTTCCAGCACGGCGCCCGACAGGCGCGGCATCAGATCCTCGGAGAAGCGCAGCTCGATGCGCTCGGGAGCCGGGCCCTCGATCTGGTTGGCGGGAGTCGAGGCAAGCAGCGCGGGATGGGCGGATGCGGTACTCGCCAGGATCAGGGACGAGACGACGAGCGACAGGCCGGGCAGAATCAGACGACGCGACATGAATGGACTCCTAAAGGATGGGAAAACGGGTGGAAAGACCGGGCGCCGCGTCGCTCAAAACCACACGCGAACGCCCGCCAGCACCGACAACTCCGAGCGCCGGCCGCCCTCCCGGACGACCATGCGCGCGCTGTTGCCGTAGGAACGATCCCAGCTGATGCCGAGATAGGGAGCGAACTGACGATCCACTTCGTAGCGCAGGCGCAAGCCCAGCGAGGTATCGCCGAGGCCGGCGCCTTGTCCGCGCGCCGCGTCGTTCTTCGCGAACAGATTGGCCTCGAACGACGGCTGCAGGATCAGGCGATTGGTGATCAGCAGGTCATAGCGCCCCTCGACGCGCAAGGAAGCCTGGCCGCGCTGGCCGACAAAGGCCGTCACCTCCGACTCGAAGTTGTAGAGCGCCAGGCCCTGGATGCCGAAGGCGAGCCAGGTCTGCGCCGCCGAGGGCCGGAAATCGTGGCGCACGCCGGCTACCAGGTCCCACCAGGGCGTGATCGAATGCCCCCAGAGCGCCTGGACTTCCGCATCCTCGAGACGCGAGCCGACGCGGCTTCCCTCGGTGCGCAGCCACAGACGGTCCAGGTCGCCGCCGATCCAGCCGTTGCCGTTCCAGTTCAGGGTGCCGCCGGCGGTGCGATGCTGCCATTCGAGCTGATCGAATACGAAGTACGAATGCAGTTCGGTATCGCCCATGTCGTGCAGCGCGCCGCCGCGATAGACCGCGCGGCGATCCGCATCGGTCAGGGGCGCGACCGGCGACGCCGGGCTCGGCGCCATCGGCTGCACGAGCGGCTCCGGCACGGCGGCCGGCGAGGGCATCTCTACCTCGGCGGCATGGACGCCGGAGATGCCGAGCGCAGCCGTCATGCCGAACAAGCAGGCGACAGCGCGCGGACGAAGGGACATCTTCATGAGGCGGCTCATTCCTCCACCACCACTTCGCGGAACATGCCGGTTTCCATGTGGAACAGCAGATGGCAGTGATAGGCCCAGCGGCCCAGTGCATCGGCCGTCACGCGGTAGCTGCGGCGCGTGCCGGGCGGCATGTCGATCGTATGTTTGCGGACCTGGAACCGGCCAGCCTCGTCCTCGAGATCGCTCCACATGCCATGGAGGTGGATCGGGTGCGCCATCATCGTGTCGTTGACGAGCACGAGCCGCACACGCTCGCCGTAGCGCAG
Organism: Burkholderia sp. Cy-637; assembly: GCF_011753175.1. NCBI lineage: Bacteria > Pseudomonadati > Pseudomonadota > Betaproteobacteria > Burkholderiales > Burkholderiaceae > Burkholderia > Burkholderia sp. Cy-637. The sequence continues at coordinate 8,444 of NZ_VWWC01000028.1, forward strand.
CCGGATCGGCCCCGCGTCGGAGAACTTCAGGCCGTTGAACGACCAGGCGAACTTCTCCATATGGCCCGTCAGATGCAGTTCGATGCTGCGCATGGGCGAGCGGCCGTCCGGATCCGGGAAGGTGCTGCGCAGGTCGGCATAGGTCAGCACGCGCCGACCGTTGTCGCGCAGGCCGACACCGGGATCGTCGAGCCGTGCCGTGGGTGCCATCGCCTGGGCATCGACCAGCGGGTTGCCGCGCTCCGTCGCCGGATGCTGGATCATGCCCGCCATCGCGCCATGGTCCATGCCTTGCATCGTGTCGGGCGACATGCCGGCCATCGAACCATGGTCCATGCCCTGCATCGCATCCGGCGACATCCCCGCCATCGCGCCGTGATCCATGCCCTGCATCGCATCCGGCGACATCCCCGCCATCGCGCCGTGATCCATGCCCTGCATCGCGTCCGGCGACATCCCCGCCATCGCGCCATGGTCCATGCCCTGCATCGCATCCGGCGACATCCCCGCCATCGCGCCGTGATCCATGCCCATGTCGGCCATCGTCAGCAGCGGGCGCGGGTCGAGCGCCGGAACCGGCGCGGCCAGCCCCTCGCGTCGAGCCAGCGTGGCGCGTGCATAACCACTGCGATCCATCGATTGCGCGAAGATCGTATAGGCCTCGGCCGAACCCGGCTCGACGACGACGTCATAGGTTTCCGCCACCGCGATCCGGAATTCGTCCACCGCAACCGGCTCCACGTCCTGGCCGTCGGCGGCGACCACGGTCATCCTGAGCCCCGGGATGCGCACATCGAAATAGCTCATGGCCGAGGCATTGATGAACCGCAGCCGCACGCGCTCGCCCGGATTGAACAGGCCCGTCCAGTTGTCGTCCGGCGCCGCGCCGTTGACCAGATAGGTATAGGTGTAGCCGCCGACGTCCGACAGGTCGGTCGGGCTCATCCGCATCGCGCTCCACATCCGCCGATCGGCGAGCGTGGCGCGCCAGCCATCGCGCCGCGCGTCGCGAAACAGGTCCACCAGGGTGCGCTGGTGGAAGTTGTAGTAGTTCGACTGCTTCTTGAGCCTGGACTTGATGCGACGAGGATCCTCGTCGCTCCAATCGGACAGCATCACCACGTAGTCGCGTTCGCAGCGCCTCGCCTCGGGTTGCGCCGGGTCGATGATCAGCGGGCCATACACACCCGTCTGCTCCTGCAGCGAGGAATGGCTGTGATACCAGTAGGTGCCGTGCTGGCGGACCTTGAAACGGTAGGTATAGCTGCTGCCCGGCGCGATACCGTCGAAGCTCAGCCCCGGCACGCCGTCCATGTTCGACGGCAGCACGATGCCGTGCCAGTGGATCGAGCTCGCCTCGTCCATCCGGTTCGCCACGCGCAGCGTGACGGTATCGCCTTCCCGCCAGCGCAGGATCGGCCCCGGCAGGGTGCCGTTGACGGTGGTCGCGCGGCGTGACTTTCCGCCGATCTCCACCGAGCTGCGCGCGATCGCCAGGTCGAATTCGGATCCGGCGAGCACGCGCGGGCGGTCGCCGGCTTCGAGCGCCCACACTTCGGGCCGCCACATGCCGAGCCCTCCCGCGACGCCGGCCGCGCAAAGCCGCGTCACAAAATTTCGTCTTCCCAGATTCGTATGCATTGCCGAGGATCGTCCGATCGCCTTGATTCACTTGGAACGCCGCGGCGTCGATATCGCCGCGGCCCGGCCGGGTAGGGCCTGCCGAGCAGATTAAGAAGGGACCGACGACTGCCGGATGGCTCCCAAATGACGGTTTTTTCATCTTCGGCAAACGTGGCGCGTCATCCGATTTGGCGTTATCGTTTGCCGCATCGCTCCACTGCCCCAGCCTCTGCCCGCCATGCGCATCCTGATTGTCGAAGACGAAGAAAAAATGCGGACCTACCTGCAGCGGGGATTGACCGAGGCCAGTTATGGCGTCGCGGTCGCCGGCAACGGCGAGGACGGCCTGTTCATGGCGCTCGAAGAGGACTTCGACCTGCTGATCCTCGACGTGATGCTGCCGGTCATCGACGGGCTCGAAGTGCTGCGCCGCCTTCGGCAGCGCAAGTCGACGCCGGTGCTGCTGCTCACCGCTCGCGACTCGGTTCCCGACAAGGTCGAGGGGCTCGAGCTCGGCGCCGACGACTACCTGGCGAAACCCTTCGCGTATGCGGAACTGCTCGCGCGAATCCGCTCGCTGCTCCGGCGCTCGCGAGACGTCGGCACAACCACGTTGCGGATCGCCGATCTCGAACTCGACCTGGTGAAGCGGCGCGTGAAGCGGGCGGGCGCGCGTGTCGAACTGACCGCGCAGGAATTCGCGCTGCTGCAACTGCTGGCCGAACGCGAAGGAGAAATTCTCACGCGCGCCTTCATCACCTCACAGGTCTGGGACATGAACTTCGACAGCGACACCAACGTGGTCGACGTCGCCATACGCCGCCTGCGCCTGAAGATGGACCACCAGGAGCCGAAGCTGCTGCACACCGTGCGCGGCATGGGCTACGTGCTGGAAGATCGGTCCGCATGACGCGGCAGCGTCGTTATTCGCTGGGCGCGCGCCTGGCCGCCGCGTTCGCGTTGGCGGGCCTGGCGGTGCTGGCCATGCTCGGTGGCTACCTGTACCAGGCGCTGTCGACACAGTTGCGGCAACGCGACGACATCGAGATCGCCGACAAGCTCAAACAGGTCACGCAACTCACCAGCGCGGCGCGCACGCTCGCCGGCGTGCGGCTCGCCGCGCCGGCATTTCACGAAACCCTGCTGTCGCATTCCGGCTTGTTCGTCGGGGTCTTCGACGCGAGCGGCGCCCCCATCGTCGAGCATTCGGAGGAAGCCGGGCTCTCGCTGGATGCCGGCATCGCACAGGGCCATCGGGCAGGCGTCGCCTATGCCTGCGCGCCGGCCGGCATCGGCTCGGCCGAATGCATCCACGGCGCCGTGCCGCTCGGTGACGGCAACCGGATCACGATCGCCATCGCGCGCAGCGCCGACGATCGCAGCGCCCTGCTGCGCGCCTATTGCCTGGATATCGTCGCGGCCACCGTGATCGGCGCCTTGCTGGTCGGCACGCTGGGATACCTGATCACCCGCCTGGGCCTGCGCCCGGTGCGCAACATCGGGCGCCAGGCCTCGCAGATCGAGGCCAGCAGCCTGCACGAGCGGCTCGATGTGGCGCATGGCCCCGCCGAACTCGTCGATATCGGTGCCTCCATCAATCGCATGCTGGATCGACTGGAGCGCGCGTTCGCGCGCCTGTCGCGCTTCTCGTCCGACGTCGCGCACGACATGCGCACGCCGCTCGCCAACATCATCAGCGCCTCCCAGATCATCCTGTCGCGCGATCGCGAGCGCGCCGACTACGAGACACTGATCGAATCCAACATCGAGGAATGCGAGCGCCTGCAACGGATGCTCGACGACATGCTGTTCCTCGCCCGCTCCGATCACGCCACGCAGCACCTGTCGCCGACGCGACTCGATGCGCGCGAGACGCTCGGCAGGATTGCCGTGTATTACCAGGCGCTCGCTGACGAAAAAAACCTGCGCATCCGCATCGACGGAACGGGCACCGTGCTGGCCGATGCGCTGCTGCTGCGGCGCGCGGCGGCGAACCTGCTGTCGAATGCGGTGGAACATGCCGCTCCGGGCAGCACCATCGCAATCGAGGTGGCGCAACAGAACGAGGTCAGCACGATTCGTGTCGAAAACAGCGGCGCGACGATTCCACCAGCCCACCTCGAGAACATCTTCGAGCGTTTCTATCGCGTCGACCCCTCTAGGCAAGGTTCGGCGAAGAACGCCGGCCTAGGCCTCGCCATCGTCCGCTCGATCATGGAACTGCATCGCGGCAGCGTCGACGTGACGAGCCGCGACGGGCTCACCGCGTTCACGCTGAGGTTTCCGCGCGAGGCAAGCCGGCACGATTGACACGGTCGTGACGAAAAGATCATCCACGCGTCACCGCTCGCTCGGGCGCGGCTCTCCAGAATCCATGGCATCGGGATCGCATATCGCCATGCCCGGATCAAGACTGGAGAACGCCACCATGAAGCTGCGCACCCTCATGCTCATCGCCGCCATCGCCACCGCATCCACCACGGCGCTGGCGGATGCCGGCCACGACGCTCCCGGCTCACGAACGGCGCCGACCGCCGCCGGCAAGACCCGCGAGCAGGTTCGCCAGGAACTGATCCAGGCGTATCACGACGGCTTGCTGCCGGCCAGCAAGAACGACTATCCGCCGAGCGCGTCGACCATCGAACGAAACCAGGAACTTCATCGGATCGCGCGGCCTGATTGGGATACGCATCGCTGACGGGCTCGGCGCGCGCGATCGCGAGATCGGCGCACGCCCCGACCTCGCGGGAGCAGGGCGCGGAGCGCCCACGCGAATCAATGATGCGCATAGATGCCGCCGCGCGGGCCGGCAATCGGCGTCGCCACGCCACCGCCCTGGGCCGATGCCGCGGACATCGTCCCGTAACCCGACGTATCGCGTCGGGCGGCCGTGTCGCCGTTCAGCCTGGCTTCGGCAGCCTGGATATCGTCGGGATACTGGTTCGAATTGCGAGCCGGCTGGTAGCCGGCCCGCTCCAGGCGAATCAGTTCGGAACGCACGCTGTCGCGCGAGGTCAGGTGCGTGACGTCGGCATGCGCGGCACCGGCCAGCAGGGCGAGAGACGAGGCGACGAGAAGCGAAACGATAGGGAATTTCATGATCTGCACTCCTGATATTGAACGATGGAAGAAAGGCGAGGCACATCGCCAACGCCTATCCCCCATGATCCCGACGCGCGGTTAAGCCGAGCTTAACGAGCCGCAATCGCAACGAGACACGATCCTGATCGCAACGGCATCCAGTCCATAAGCAACGCTTAAGTCTCGCGCCGGCACAGTAGCGCCACGATCCACCCGGATCGCGCCCGCTACCGTGGAGACTCCCGTGACTTCGATGACAAGGCCCCGAGCCGACGATACCGCCCGGATGCTGAACAAGGTGCCGCCCGTCACGCTGGCGTTCTGGCTGGTCAAGATCCTGGCCACCACCGTCGGCGAGACCGGCGCCGATTACCTGGCCGTCCACGTCGGGCTCGGCACGGCCCTGACGGCCGGCTTGATGCTGCTCCTGCTGGCCCTCGCGCTGTTCGCCCAGTTTCGCGCGCGCGCCTACCTGCCCTGGCTCTACTGGCTCAACGTGGTACTCGTCAGCGTGGTCGGCACGCAGATCACCGACGCATTGACCGATGGCCTGCATGTCAGCCTGTACGCCAGCAGCAGCGCATTCGCCGTCGCGCTCGCCGCCGCCTTCGGGATCTGGTATCGCAGCGAGGGCACGCTGTCGTTCGACAGCATCGTCACGCCACGGCGCGAAACGTTCTACTGGAGCGCGATCCTGCTGACCTTCGCGCTCGGCACCGCCGCCGGCGATCTCGCCACCGAAGCGCTGGGCATGGGCTTCCGGCTCGGCGTGCTCGCCTGCGCCGGCCTGATCGCACTGAGCGCCCTCGCCGCCTGGCTCGGCGCCTCGCGCGTGCTCACCTTCTGGATCGCCTACGTGTTGACGCGCCCGCTCGGCGCCTCGCTCGGCGACCTGCTCTCGCAGGCACGCGAATACGGCGGCCTCGGCCTGGGCACCGTGCACACGAGCCTCGTATTCCTGGCCGTGATCGTGCTGCTGGTCGGCATGCTGGAGATCGCGCACCGGCGCGGGCCCGCATCCCGCTCGCCAGCCTGAGGCGTCGCCCCATTGCATTCATCCGCCCACCCGTTCATTCACTTCATCAGGATTCCTCTCATGCCTATCCGCAAACTATCCGCCCCCCTGCTCGCCGTTGCGATATCGCTCGGCGCCGCGGTCACCCTGCCTCTCTCGCCGATCGCCACCGCACAGGCTGCCGCCGCCTCGCGGCTCGGCGATCTGTCCGGCTTTCGCGCGATCGTCGTCGATACCTCGAAGCTGGTCGAGGCCGGCAGGCTGCCGGACGCGAAGCTGCGCATCAAGGACCTCGAAACGCGCTGGGACGATGCCGAGCCTTCGCTGAAGCCGCGCGACGCCGCCGACTGGCATCACGTGGACGATGCGATCGACCGCGCGCTGTCCGCCCTGCGGGCAAGCCGGCCCGATGCTGTCGCCTGCCGGCAGGCGCTGGCCGATCTGCTGGCGGCGATGGACGGCGCCGGCGGCAAACCCTGAGTCCACCCTGCCCACCGAGCACACTGGAAGAAAAAAGACCCGGCCATCATGGCCGGGTCGAAAAGAGTGAAACGGGATCGTCAAGGGGGACGCCGTCCGAATCACTCCACGTGGACGGGAGCCCAATCGGCTCATGTCGCCAGCATGCCGGAAGCGAAGTTAACAGCCCGTTAAGACCCCTGCCGGCCGCCCGCATATCCGGCCCTGTTTTTTCTCTAAGTTTCGGCCGCCACGCTGGCTCGCTTCGAGTGACCACCTCCGCCTTCCGGGTCTTCGGTGGCCAGCCAGCTCATCCCGCTCCTGCCTCATGACATCCGCTCCGTTTCGCCGCCTGCTCGCCGCCCTGACCTGCGCCGCCGCCCTGCTTCCGGCCGGCATCGTGCTGGGCAGCACCCCGCCGGCCGGCTACGCGAGCGCGCCGCGCGCGATCGATTTCGTGGTCGCCGTGGCCAGCCGCGATCTCGCCCAGGCCCGCGCGGATCAAACGCACGGCCTGAACTATGCCGAGGATGAAACCGAGGCCAGGCTGGCGGCCGCGATCCGCGAATGGCTCACCGACGGCAACGACGGCAGCCTGCACCTCGCGCCGGCCGACCGGATGAGCCTGTTCGCACTGTATTGGTCGGCGCAGCAGATGCCGGCCAACTCGAGCTGCTTCCAGGATCCGGACGACGATGGCTGCGAACAGGAACTGGCGCATTGGATGGGTGCCGTGCGCGACGATGCACCGGCCTTCCTGGCGGCCTACCATCGCGCCGAGCGATCGCTGAACCTGCCCTCGCTGCCCGCCCCGGCGAACCGCCTGCAAACCGGCAGCCCGTGATTGTCGGTATCTCGTCCATCCGCGCCATGCATCACGAACAAATCAATGATTCATCCGTGATCGACACCGGGCGCCGCGCATCGATATGACGATTCGTCCCGCTCGCTCGATTCCCTCGATCCGGCACGACAGCGCACCGCGTCACGGTTTCGCACTCGTCAACAAACCCCAGGATTTTTGAAAGCATTCATTTACAAAGCACGAGGAGGTCACTAGAATCCGGAACGCAATCACGAATCATTCTCATTAATATCAATATTCAGTCGAACATCCGGCTCGACGAAACCGCTTTCGATAACGCTCTCTCGCCCATGTCCACCGCTCTTCGCACGAGGCCTCGCGTCCTCGTATCGGCCCTCGCCTGTTCCGCGTTGTTCACCCCGCTCCTTGCCGCCGCGCAAACCAGCCCGGCCGCGCCCCCGTCGGCCGGCACCGCGCCCGCTGCTTCGCCTTCGCACGACGCTTCGCAGTCCTCTTCTATTCGCGGCGGCGCCCTGCCCGCGATCTCGGTGACCGCGCAAGCGCAGATGCAGACGCGCACGCTGCCGTCCTACAAGTTCACGGCGCCGCTGCTCGACACGCCGCGCTCGGTCACGGTGATCCCGGAGGAAGTGATCCGCGAGAAGAACGTGACCACCTTCGCCGACGCGCTGCGCACGGTGCCCGGCATCACCTTCCTCGGCGGCGACGCGGCCGCCAATCCCTCGGCGGACCGGCCGGTGATCCGCGGCTTCGAATCGCGCAACTCGATCTTCGTCGACGGCCTGCGCGACTCCGGCGTGCAGAATCGCGAAACCTTCGACATCGAGCAGATCAGCGTCGTCAAGGGCCCCGACTCCGTCTACGCGGGGCGCGGCTCGGTGGGCGGCAGCATCGACATCGTCACCAAGGCGCCGAAGAACGACAACTTCACCAATGCCAGCCTCGGCTTCGGCACCGACAGCTACAAGCGCGCGACGCTCGACGTCAATCGCAAGCTCGACGACACCACCGCCGTGCGCCTGAACGTGATGGGCCACGACAGCGACCAGGCGGGCCGCACCGACGTCTACAGCAAGCGCTGGGGCATCGCGCCGTCGGTCACCTTCGGCCTGAACACGCCGACCCAGGTCACCGTCAGCTACTACCACCTGAACTCCTGGGACATGCCCGACTTCAGCGTGCCGTTCCGCGCCAGCGGCACGCCGGTGCCGTCCGATCGCGGGCTGTTCTACGGCCTGAACACGCGCGACTACCGCTACGGCCAGACCGATACGGCCGAGGTGCGCGTCGAGCATCGCCTGGAGGGCGGCTGGAAGCTGCGCAACACCACCATGGTCGGCCGTTCGACGCTCGACTACGTGGCCACCAATCCGCAACTCACCTCGCCGAACTCGAACACCATCAGCCTGCAGGCCAAGAGCGGCAAGTACGCAACCAACAGCATCGCCAACCAGACCGAGCTGACCGGCCGTGCCACCCTGTTCGGCATGGAGCACACGTTGACGGGCGGTATCGAATTCAGTCACGAGCAGAGCCGCTACGAGGGGTACCTCGTGAGCGACGTCAACGGCAACAACATCCGCTCGGGCGGCCCCTGCTCGGTGGCCTTCAACTGCACGCCGCTGGGCAGTTGGAACCCCAACAATCCCTGGATCGGCAACCTGGTCCTGAACGGCGACAAGGGCTTTCCCGGCGCGACCACCAACACGCGCACCGACGTCGCCTCGGCCTACCTGTTCGACACGGTCCGGCTCTCGGAACGCTGGCGCTTCAACGCGGGCCTGCGCTACGACCGCTACGACGTGCGCGCGAAACAGGCCGGCGTGGCCGACCTGAGCAATACCGCGAACCTGTTCAGCTACCAGTTCGGGCTGGTGTTCAAGCCGGTCGAGACGCTCAGCCTCTACACCTCCTACGGCACCTCGTCGAATCCGCCCGGCGCGAACGCCGGCATCGGCGGCGGCAACGACCAGCTCACCGCCACCAACCAGGACCTCTCGCCGGAGCGCTCGCGCAATATCGAGGTGGGTGCGAAGTGGGACGTGCTCGACCAGCGCTTGTCGCTGAGCACCGCGCTGTTCCAGACCGACAAGACCAATGCGCGTGTCTCCGACGGCCTCGGCCACACCGTCAATGCCGGCTCGCAGCGCGTACGCGGCTTCGAGTTCGGCTTCGCCGGCGACGTCACGCGCAAGTGGCACCTGTTCGGCGGCTACTCCTACCTGAACGCCGTCACCACCAACGCCGGCGCCGGCAGCCCGACCGCCTCGGGCCTGCCGATGGTGATGGTGCCCAAGCACAACTTCACGCTGTGGACCAGCTACGACGCGCTGCCCAAGCTCACGCTCGGCGCCGGCGCGACGGTGTCGAGCCTGACCTACGCCTCGGTGTCGGCCACCGCACGCAAGTGGACGCCGGGTTACGCACGCTTCGACGCCGCCGCCACCTACCACGTGACGAAGTCGATCGACCTGCAGTTGAACGTGCAGAACATCTTCGACAAGAAGTACTACGCCACCGCCTACCCGATCTACGCGGCCTGGGCGCCGGGCCGCTCGGCGATGCTGACCTTGAACCTCTACCAGTAAGCCGGGAATGCACCGGGAAGCCGAAGGACTTCCCGGTGCCGCCACCTTAATCCTCCGTTAAGCCGCCGCTCGCTACCCTTGCGTTTCGTTTTCCAATCAAGCGAACAAAGGGGCAGGCATGCACGCCAAGGCAGCACAAACGGCCGAGCACGCGATCAGCAAGGTTCCCGCGCTGACGCTCGGCTTCTGGATCATCAAGATCGCGGCCACCACGCTCGGGGAAACCGGCGGCGACTGGGTCACCATGTCCCTCGACCTCGGCTACCTGGTCGGCTCGCTGATCTTCCTCGCGGCCTTCGTGGTGCTGGTCGCCGCCCAGGTCCGTGCCTCGCGCTTCAACGCCTGGCTGTACTGGGCGACCATCATCGCCACCACCACCTTCGGCACCACGCTGGCCGATTTCTGCGATCGCTCGCTCGGGCTCGGTTATGCGGGCGGGGTGTCGATCATCGTCGCGCTGCTGGCCGCGAGCCTGGCGACCTGGTATCGCGTCGAGGGCACGGTTTCGGTGGGCAGCGTGACCGGCGCACGCGCCGAATGGTTCTACTGGGCCACCATCATGTTCTCGCAGACGCTCGGCACCGCGCTCGGCGATTTCGTCGCCGGTCACGATCTCGGCGGCCTCGGCCTCGGTTACGAGACCGGCGCCGCGATCTTCGGCGCGGGCCTGGCGCTGGTTGCGGTACTGATGCTGTGGCCGCGCGTGTCGCGCACCGCGCTGTTCTGGGCGGCCTTCGTGTTGACGCGCCCGCTAGGCGCCACGCTGGGCGACTGGCTCGACAAGCCGGTGGCACAGGGCGGGCTGGAACTGAGCCGCTTCTACGCCACCGCGCTGCTGGCCGTCTTCATCGTGGCCTGCGTGCTGCTGGTTCCGCGACGCGCGGCGGGAAGCGGCGCGCGCGCCTGAGCTCGCTCAGGCCACGGCCGGCATGCCCGGTGCACCAAAGTGATAGACGGGGGATTCGCGCTCGATCCGGGGTACCTCGATTTCTGAACTACCTGAAAATTCCTCGTCGCCATGGACGATTCGCCCTCCGACCACGGTGAGCACGCTGCCCAGCTCGGGAATCTCGTCGCTGTCGATCTCGAAGAAATCACGGGTGAGGACCGCGAAATCCGCCAGTTGACCGGCCTTGATCATGCCCTTCTCGCCGATGTCGCGGCTGAACCAGGCGCCATTGCGGGTCCAGTGCCGAATCGCTTCATCGCGCGTCAGGCAATCCCGTTCGTTCCAGATCCGCTCGCCGCCCATCCCCAGCCCGGTGACGAGCCAGTGGATGCAGAACCAGGGGTTGTAGCTCGTCACGCGGGTGGCATCGGTGCCGGAGGCCAGCGGCACGCCGGAGGCGATCATCTTGCGCACCGGCATGGCCTCGCGCAAGGCCGCTTCGCCATACTGCTCTCGAAACTCGCGTACCTGGAACGGCAAGCGGTTCTGATACGAAATCCCGCCGCCCAGACGCGCAACTCGCTCGATGGTCTGTTCGCTCAAGGTTTCGCCATGATCGAGAATCCAGTTCAGCTTGCCCAGCTCCTCGCTGCCGGCCACGCTCTCGATCACGTCGAGCAGGCGCCGGGCGCTCTCGTCGTAGGTGCAATGGAAACGGAACGACCAGCCGTTGGACAACAGGAAATCGAGCACCGGGCGCAGTTCGCCTTCCATCTGTGGCGCCAGCGTCGGGCGTGGAAATGAAAAATCCTCGTAGTCGTAGGCCGACGCCACCAGCATCTCTCCGGCGCCGATGCATTTCAGGTAACTGTCGCCCCTGCCGCTGCCGTTGATGTCATTCCAGCGCTTGAAATCCTCGAGTTCCTTGCCGGGCCGTTGCGCGAACAACTGATATCCCATCCGGACCGTGAGCTGCTGCGTGGCGTGAAGGTCCGTGATCACGTTGTAGTCGTCGGGGTAGTTCAGGAAACCGCCGGCGCAATCGAGCAAGCTGGTCACGCCGAGCGCGTTCAGCGCCTGCATGTATTGCCGCGTGGAGCGTCGCTGACCCTCCCGGTCCAGCTTCGGCGCCATGTCCAGCAGCGCGTAGAGCGGGAATGCATTGGGACGCGCCAGCACCAGCCCGGTCGGCACGCCGCGATCGTCGCGCACCAGGTGCCCCGCATGCCAGGTCTCGTAGTAATGCTCGTCGATGCCGAGCGCGTCGAGCGCCGCGCGATTGAGCCAGGCGCGATCGTAGACATGCAGTACATAGACCGGCACATCGGGCGACACCGCGTTGATCTCCTCGATGGTCGGCAGCCGTTTTTCCTCGAACTGCGAGAGCGACCACCCGCCCACCACGCGTATCCATTGCCCGGGAGGGGCGATCGCCGCGTAGTCGCGCAGCATCGCGAGCGCTGCTTCCAGCGTGCGCACTCCGTCCCAGCGCAGTTCGAGCGCGAAATTGAGCCCCTGCCGAATGCCGTGTGTATGCGTGTCGTTCAGGCCGGGAATCACGCAGCGCCCGGCGAGATCGATCACCTCCCCGTCGCCGATCCGCCTCAATGCCTCGGCGTTCGACCCGACGAAACTGAAGCGATCGTCGATCACGATCACCGCCTGCGCCATCGGATTGTCGTCGTCCTGCGTATGGAATTTCCCGTTCACATAGGCCCTACGCTGATTCATCTTCATGCCTCTCTCGCCAGTGATCAGTGGATAAAGTCCGGCCATTCCACCTGAAAACGGGAAGCGAAAACATGCAAGAAACGGAATCGGAAGAATTCCGCGAATGAGATTCGAGCAAGAATAAAAGCAGCGTGACGGCGCGGTGATTTGTTTCGTTTCAACGTCTTGAGACGAAGCATCGAAATGCGCGCCGCCATCAAGCCAGGCCGGCCGCCGGGCATTATCAATCCCGCGGAAGAAATACGCCGTTGACGGCATCCCGAGCGCGAACCTTGCTGCGCAAGACAGGAACCCGATGACTCAATTAATGAGAATCACCGGAATACTGGAATTAGAAAAATTTGACAGGCGAGACTTGTTCGAGCTCGATACGCCGGCATCGGCAAGGCCATCGGCTCACCGCGCGCGCGGCAGGCTCACCGTCACGCGCAGCCCGCTCGGCTCGACATCCCCGAGCTCGATGCGCGCCCCGATCCGCTCGACGATGGTGCGCACGATCGCCAGCCCCAGCCCCGAGCCGATCGCCTCGTTGCCGACGATCCGGTAGAACGCATCGAACACGCGCTCGCGCTCGGCCGGCGCGATTCCCGGCCCGCTGTCGGCCACCGACAGCTCGACATGGTCCTCGCCGGCGCGCACCGCCAGGTCGATGCGGCCGCCCTCGGGCGTGTAGCGGATCGCGTTGTCGACCAGGTTGCGCACCAGCATGCGCAGGTCGAGCGGGCGGGCCAGCACCTCGCCCTCGTCGAGCGCGACCACGCCGATATCGATGCGGCGGCGATCGGCGAGCGGCATCAAGTCCTCCAGCACGGCACGGCACTGCTGCGCCACCGACAGACGCTGATCGGCCGCATCGGGCGCGTCCTGCACGCGCGCGAAGTTCAGCAGTTGCTCGACCAGCGCGCTGCCGCGCGCCAGCCCGCGCCGCAAGGCCAGCACGCGCTCGTGCGCGGGCGTGGCCAGCGTCAGCGGCTCGAGCCGCTCGGCCTGCAGCGACAGCGCCGTCAGCGGCGAGCGCAGCTCGTGCGCCGCATCGGCGATGAAGCGGCGCTGCGCGGCCACCGATTGCCCGACGCGATCGAGCAAGCGATTCAGGGCGACCACGAACGGCCGGATCTCGTCGGGCAGCCCCGCATCGGACAGGCTCGACAAATCGCGGCTGTCGCGTCCGTCCACATGTGCCGACAGCGCGCGCAGCGGCGCCAGCATGCGGCGCACCACGTAGCCGAGCACCAGGACCAGCACCGGCACGAACACGATCAGCGGCGCGGTGGTGGCCAGCGCGCTGCTTTCGGCCACGTCGTTGCGGCCGGCCGTCTGCTGGCCGACAGCCACGCGCGTGCCGGCGTCGAGCGTGCGCACCACCACCCGCCAGTCCACGCCGGCCACGTTCACGTCCTGCACGCCGTCGGGCAGCGAAGCCGGCAGCGCGAGCGTCCCGCCGCCGGCATCGAGCCGCTGCACCACCAGCTCGGGCTTGCGATGCACGGCCTTCACCCGCTTGCCGACGATGCCGCCTCGCTCCATCTCGGCCAGCACCTGCGGCGTCATCATCGCCGCGACCTGTTCGAGCTGCCAGTCCTGCAACTCGTTGGCCTCGTGGAAGGAAGCGAAGAACGAGGCCAGGCCGGCCACCAGGGCCGCCAGCAGGACCATCACCGACAGCCACGCCGAGAGCCGGAATTGCAGGGAATATTTCATTGGTTCTTCGACACCATCCAGCCCACGCCGCGCACGTTGCGGATCGTCTCGCTGCCGAGCTTGCGGCGCAGCGAATAGATCAGGAATTCCACCGCGTTGCTCTCGACCTCCTCGTTCCAGCCGTAGATGCGATCCTCGAGCTCGGTGCGCGAGAGGATGGCGCCGGGCCGCTGCAGCAGCGCATGCAGCAGGGCGAATTCGCGGCTCGACAGGCGCACCGAGCGCTCGCCCGCGCGCGCCTCGTGGGTGGCGGGATCGAGCGACACCACGCCGTTGCCGAGCACCGGCGCGGCCGTGCCGCCGCCGCGTCGTGCCGCCGCGCGGATTCGCGCCAGCAATTCGGTGATCTCGAAAGGCTTCAGCACGTAATCGTCGGCGCCGTTGTCGAGGCCGCGCACGCGGTCCTCCACCGCGTCGCGCGCGGTCACCACCACCACCGGCACCGGATTGTTGGCGCCGCGGATCGCGGCCAGCACCTGGAAGCCGTCCTGTTTCGGCAAGCCGAGATCGAGCAGCACCAGGTCATAACGTTGCGCGCGCACCGAAGCGATCGCCCCGGCCCCGTCGCGCACCCAGTCCACCGCGTAGCTGGCGTCGCGCAGCGCGCCGGCCATCTCGTCGCCGATCATCTCGTCGTCCTCGACCAGCAATACCCTCATCGGCCCGATCCCCCGTGCGTTCATGGATGCCCTCGCCGGCGGCTGCAATCCACCGCCTTCCCAGGCTACAGGCGCGAATTTACCGCAATTCCCCTCGCCCGCTGCGGCATCGATGATGGCCCTGTTTTCAATTCGTCCCTATTTTTCAGCTAAGTCTGGCCGGTCATGCTTCCTCGGCCCGGCGCGCCCGATTCCAGAGGCGCGCCGCGTCCACCGCCCGGCTGCCCATGAATGCGATTTTTTCGGATCTGAAAAAGGCCCATATGCGGCCGACCGCGACGCGTATCGCGGTCTACCGGCTGTTCCACGAGGAGCCGACCGCCCATTTCACCGCCGACCAGGTGTTCCGCCAGCTCGGCGAGCGCGACGAGCCCTACAACCTGTCGAGCATCTACCGCGCGCTGGGTTCGCTGCAGGACGCCTCGCTGATCCTCGGTTCCTCGCTGGGCATGGCCAAGGTGATCTACGAGCTCAATCGCGGCCAGCAGCACATCCACCTCGTCTGCACGCGCTGCGAGGCGATCCAGGACATCCACGATCCCGAGTTCGAGGCCCAGCAGGCAAGCATCGCCTCGGCTCACGACTTCCGCTACCTCAGCTACAGCCACGCCGTGTTCGGCATCTGCGGCGCCTGCCAGCAGCGCCTCGGCGGCCGGCACTGAGCCCCGGCCGGCGCGCCTGGCCGCCGCCGGCATCGTTCCTCCCGCCTCCCTCCGGCGCCCTTTCCGGGCGTTCGCTCCCCGCTTTCCCTGTTCCCGCCGCATTGCACGAAAGTTGACCTTGGCCCGGCTACGGGCTAACCCGAATGCAAAAAAGTATCGGTAAACGGTCTTATTTTCAGTGGCCGCCAGGCCCCGCCACGGCTATTTTTCATGCATCGGGCGGCAGCCCCGATCCGCGCCACGGCGCGGCGAGACACGCGGGAAGGCAGACGTGGCGGTGCCGGAGGACCAGGACAGATGAAGGCGATGCGGATTGAGGATGCACACGAGGCCGGGCGGCCGGGCGAGTTCGCCCAGCCCGACCTCGAGCTGGTGGCGGTGCCGCGCGACGAATCCTTCAAGGTCTGGTCGCACGGCTACCCCTATCGCACGGTGCGCTGGCACTTCCATCCCGAGTACGAGATCCACCTGATCACGGCCACCACGGGCAAGTATTTCGTCGGCGACCATATCGGCAATTTCGCGCCCGGCAACCTGGTGATGACCGGCTCGAACCTGCCGCACAACTGGGTCAGCCACGTGCCGCGCGAGGAACGCGTCGAGGAGCGCTGCCTGGTGCTGCAGTTCGGCGCCGAGTTCGTCGAGCGCGTGATCGCCGCCTTCCCCGAATTCCGTCGCGTCGAGACCCTGCTCGACGCCTCGCGCTGGGGCCTGCTGTTCAGCCCCGAAACCGGCGCGGCCGCCGCGCCGATCCTGCGCGAGATGCTCGGCGCGCAAGGCATGCGCCGCATCGTGCTGTTCGTCTCGCTGTTCGAGCTGCTGGTGCGCAGCCCCGCGCCGGCGCGCCTGGCCAGCGCCGCCTACTGCGCGAACCCGGCGCGCTACGCCGAATCGCGCATCAACCACGTGCTCTCGCATATCGGCAAGAACCTCTCGCAGGAGCTGCGCGAAACCGAATTGGCCGAGCTGTCGGGGCAGAGCGCGAGCGCCTTCTCGCGCTACTTCCGCCGCCATACCGGCGTGCCCTTCGTGCAATACGTGAACCGGCTGCGCATCAATCTCGCCTGCCAGTTGCTGATGACCGACGAACTGAGCATCACCGACATCTGCTACCAGGTCGGCTTCAACAACCTGTCGAACTTCAACCGGCAGTTCCTCCAGCTCAAGGCGATGTCGCCGTCGCGGTGGCGCGCCTGGCAGCGCCTGAACGCCGCCAGCGCGAGCGGCGCCAGCGCGCCGCCGCTGATCGAGGAGCCCGGCATCGAAGCCTTCGGCTGACCCGGCGCGCTTCGCGCCGCGCCGGCACGGCTTGCCGGCACCGCTCGACGAGCGGATCCATTGATTCGTCATGCAGATCATCCACGGAGCATCGCAGCCTGCTCCCGATGCTTGCCCGATCCACACCGCTGCAACAGAACGGCAGATCCGAAGCCGGCCATTTTCGACAACACGGAGACATACGATGAACCAGTCCTTCTCTCTCGCCCTCGGCGCCGCCGCGCTGGGCCTCGCGCTGGGCGGCATCACGCCGGCCTTCGCGGCGCCGTCCGGCACGGTGGCGTTCCTGATGCCGGACCAGGCCTCGACGCGCTACGAGCAGCACGACTTCCCCGGCTTCAAGGCGCAGATGCAGAAGCTCTGCCCGGATTGCAAGGTGCTCTACCAGAACGCCAATGCGGACGTGGCGCTGCAGCAGCAGCAATTCAACTCGGCGATCGCCCAGGGCGCCAAGGTGATCGTGATCGATCCGGTGGATTCGACCGCGGCCGCCTCGCTGGTGCACATGGCGCAGGGCCAGGGCGTCAAGGTGATCGCCTACGACCGGCCGATCCCGGCCACGCCGGCCGACTACTACGTCTCCTTCGACAACGAGGCGATCGGCAAGTCGATCGCGCAATCGCTGGTGCAGCACCTGAAGGACAGCGGCGTGCCGGCCAGCCGTGGCGGCGTGCTCGAGGTGAACGGCTCGCCCACCGACGCGGCCGCCGGCCTGATCCGCAACGGCATCCACGCCGGCCTGCAGGGCAGCGGCTACAAGACCCTGGCCGAGTTCGACACGCCCGAATGGGCGCCGCCGAAGGCCCAGCAATGGGTCAGCGGCCAGATCACGCGCTTCGGCTCGCAGATCGTCGGCGTGGTGGCCGCCAACGACGGCACCGCGGGCGGCACCATCGCCGCCTTCAAGGCCGCCGGCGTGAACCCGCTGCCGAGCGTGACCGGCAACGACGCGACCAATGCCGCGCTGCAGTTGATCATCGCCGGCGACCAGTACAACACCATCCTCAAGCCCAGCGAGATCGTCGCGGCGGCGGCGGCCAAGGCGGCGGTCGGCTTCCTGTCGGGCCAGGCGCCCAAGGGCGAGACCACGCTCTACAAGACGCCCACCCAGTTGTTCACGCCCGCGGTGATCACGGCGAGGAATCTCAAGGCCGAGGTGATCGACAAGGGCTTCGCCAGCGCCAGGGAGCTCTGCACCGGCCGCTACGTCGACGGCTGCAAGAAGCTCGGCATCAGCCAGTAATTCCCGGCAGCAATCCGCGCGGGCCGGCATCGCAGCCGGGCCCGCGCCGCAACTCACAGGCCATTGCCTCATGAACCAAGACTCCACGACGACCCGCGCGACACCCGGCGAGCTGGTGCTGAGCCTGCGCGGCATCTCGAAACAGTTCGGCGCGGTATCGGCGCTCAGCGATATCGAGCTCGACGTCCACGCCGGCGAAGTGGTCGCGCTGGTCGGCGACAACGGCGCCGGCAAATCGACGCTCGTGAAGATCCTCGCCGGCGTGCACCAGCCCACCTCGGGCAGCATCCACTTCGGCGGCAAGCCGGTCACGCTGTCCGATCCCGGCACCGCGCTCGACCTCGGCATCGCCACGGTGTTCCAGGATCTCGCGCTGTGCGAGAACCTCGACGTGGTCGCCAACATCTTCCTCGGCCGCGAGCTGAGCCCGCTGCGGCTCGACGAGGTCGGCATGGAAGTGCGCGCCTGGACCCTGCTCAATGAATTGTCGGCGCGCATCCCGAGCGTGCGCGACGTGGTCGCCTCGCTGTCGGGCGGCCAGCGCCAGACGGTGGCGATCGCCCGCTCGCTGCTGCTCGACCCGAAGCTGATCATGCTCGACGAGCCGACCGCCGCGCTCGGCGTGGCGCAAACCGCCGAGGTGCTCAACCTGATCGAACGGGTGCGCGATCGCGGCCATGCCGTGATCATGATCAGCCACAACATGGAGGACGTGCGTGCCGTCGCGGACCGCATCGTCGTGCTGCGGCTGGGCCGCAACAACGGCGTGTTCTACCCGGATTCGTCGAATGCGTCGCTGGTCGCGGCCATCACCGGCGCGACCGAGAACGCGGTCTCGCGCCGCGCCGGCCGCCGCCAGGCGCACCTCGACACGCAGCCCCTGCAAGGAAACGATCATGCGCAATGACAGCCCCCAAGCCTCGCAGCCGGCGCCGCTGCTCGACCGCGCCGACGTGCGCGTGGCGCATGCCAGCGGCCTGGGCGAGACGCTCGCCGCCTTCGGCCGCCGCGTGCGCGCGGGCGACCTCGGCTCGCTGCCGGTGGTGGCCGGCCTGATCATCATCTGGACCGTCTTCACCAGCCTCAACCCGGTGTTCGTCTCGGCGGACAACCTGGTCAACCTGCTGTTCGACTGCTCGACGGTGGGCGTGATCTCGCTGGGCATCGTCTGCGTGCTGATGGTCGGCCAGATCGACCTGTCGGTCGGCTCGATCAGCGGCTTCGCCTCGGCCCTGGTCGGCACGCTGTGGGTCAACGAGGGCTGGCCGGTGCCGCTCGCGATCCTCGCCGCGCTGGCGGCCGGCGCCTTGATCGGCGCGCTCTACGCGCTGCTGTTCAACCGGCTCGGCATGCCCAGCTTCGTGACCACCCTGGCCGGGCTGCTCGCGATCCTCGGCCTGCAACTCTACGTGCTGGGCCCGCCCGGCTCGATCAACCTGCCCTACGACTCGGCGCTGGTCACGCTCGGCCAGCAACGGGTGCTGCCGGCCGCGGTCTCGCACGGGCTGGCGCTGCTGCCCGGCCTCGCGCTGGTGCTGCTCGGCCTGCGCACCCGCGAGCGCCGCCGCGCGGCCCGGCTCTCGGCGCCCTCGGCGCTCGGCGTGCTGGTGCGCGCGGCCGTGATCACGGTGCTGCTCGAGCTGGTGGTCGCCTACCTCGATCGCGGCCGCGGCGTGCCGCTGATGTTCGCGCTGTTCGTCGCGCTGGCCGCCGCCATGCACTACGCGATGACGCGCACGCGCTGGGGCCGCTCGATGCACGCCGTGGGCGGCAACAACGAGGCCGCGCGCCGCGCCGGCATCCATGTCGGCGCGATCTATACCAGCGCCTTCGTGCTCTGCACCAGCCTGGCCGCGCTCGGCGGCATCCTCACCGCGGCGCGCCTGGCCTCGGCCAGCCAGCAGGCCGGCACCGGCGACGTCAACCTCAACGCGATCGCGGCGGCCGTGATCGGCGGCACCAGCCTGTTCGGCGGGCGCGGCAGCGCCTGGTCGGCGGTGCTGGGGATCGTCGTGATCCAGTCGATCGCCAGCGGCCTGACCCTGCTGAACCTGTCGTCCTCGCTGCGCTTCATGATCACCGGCGCGGTGCTCGCGATCGCGGTGATCGTCGATTCGCTCGCGCGCCGTTCGCGTGTCTCGCACGGCCGCGCCTGAGCCCTCACCTGGAGAATTACGCATGTCTGAATCGTTGAATGGAAAGGTCGCCGCGATCACCGGCGCGGCATCGGGAATCGGCCTGGCCTGCGCGCGCGCGCTGGTCGAGGCCGGCGCGAAGGTGGTCTTGATCGATCGTGCCGAGGACCGCCTGGCCGCGTGCCGCGAGGAACTCGGCCCCAACGCGCTGAGCCTGGTGGTGGACCTGCTCGCGCCCGCCGAGGTGTCGGCGATGCTGCCGCGCATCCTCGAACTGGCGGGGCGCCTGGACATCTTCCACGCCAATGCCGGCGCCTACGTGGGCGGCGAGGTGGTGGCAGGCAACCCCGACGACTGGGACCGCATGCTGAACCTCAACATCAACGCCGCGTTCCGCTCGGTGCACGCGGTGCTGCCGCACCTGGTGGCCCAGCGTTCCGGCGATATCATCTTCACCAGCTCGATCGCGGGGATGGTGCCGGTAGTCTGGGAGCCGATCTACACGGCCTCGAAGTTCGCCGTGCAGGCCTTCGTCCACACCACGCGGCGCCAGGTGATGCAGCACGGCGTGCGCGTCGGCGCGGTGCAGCCGGGGCCGGTGATCACCGCCCTGCTCGACGACTGGCCGCAGGCGAAGATGGACGAGGCGCTGGCCGCCGGCAGCCTGATGCAGGCGGACGAAGTGGCCGACGCGGTGCTGTTCATGCTGACGCGCCCGGCCAACGTGACGATCCGCGACCTCGTGATCCTGCCGACCCGCGTCGATCTCTGATCGGCCGCCCCGACACGTCCTATCGACAGGAACCCGAAACATGACGGACCACCCGAACCCCGACGCGCGCTACGTGATCGGCATCGACGTCGGCACCGGCAGCGCGCGCGCCGGCATCTTCGACGCGTCCGGCCGGATGGTCGCCTCGGCCCGGCACGACATCCAGGTGTTCCATGAGCGCGGCGCGATCGTCGAGCAGTCGAGCACCGACATCTGGCAGGCGGTCTGCACGGCGGTGCGCGCGGCGCTGGCGCAGGCCGCGATCGCGCCGGCCCAGGTGGCCGGGCTCGGCTTCGACGCGACCTGCTCGCTGGTGGTGCTCGGCGAAGGCGGCAAGCCGCTGCCGGTCGGGCCTTCCGAACAGGCCGAGCGCGACATCATCGTCTGGATGGATCACCGCGCGCTCGACCAGGCCGAGCGCATCAACGCGCACGGCCACGCCGTGCTCGACTTCGTGGGCGGGCGCATCTCGCCCGAGATGGAGACGCCCAAGCTGCTGTGGCTGTATGAAAACCGCCGCGCGATATTCGATGCCGCCTGGCAGTTCTTCGACCTGAGCGACTTCCTGACCTGGCGCGCGACCGGCGAGCTGGCGCGCTCGACCTGCACGCTCACCTGCAAGTGGACCTACCTGGCCCACGAGCGGCGCTGGGACGAAAGCTATTTTCGCGGCATCGGCCTGGGCGTGCTGGCCGACGAGGGCTTCGCGCGGATCGGGCGCGAGGTGGTCGAACCCGGCACACGGCTCGGCCAGGGCCTCAGCGCCCAGGCCGCCGCCGAGCTCGGGCTGCCGGTCGGCACGCCGGTCGCCGCCGGCGCGATCGACGCGCATGCCGGCGGGATCGGCACGGTGGGCGCGCAGCACGAGCCCGAAGCCTGCCTCGCCTATGTGTTCGGCACCTCGTCCTGCACCATGACCACCACGCGCGAGCCCGTCTACGTGCCCGGCGTGTGGGGGCCGTATTTCTCGGCGATGGTGCCCGGTTCCTGGCTCAACGAAGGCGGTCAGTCGGTGGCCGGCGCCGCGATCGAGCGGCTGGTCGCGATGCACCCCGCCGCCGCCGAGGCGCAGGCCGAAGCCGAGCGAGCCGGCCTGGCCCTCCCGGCCTGGCTGGCCGAACTGGCGGCAAAGCGAGCCGGCGGCGAACTCTCGGCGGCCGCGAAGCTCGCCGACGGCCTGCACGTGGTACCGGAATTTCTCGGCAATCGCGCACCCTTCGCCGATCCGCACGCGCGCGCCGTGATCGCCGGGCTCGACATGGAGACCGGCATCGACAGCCTGGTCGCGCTCTACGTGGCGGGCCTGGCCAGCATCGGCTACGGGCTGCGCCAGATCATCGACACCCAGGCGGCGGCCGGCGCGCCGATCGAGAAGATCGTGATCAGCGGCGGCGCCGGGCGGCTCGACCTGGTGCGCCAGTTGCTGGCCGATACCACCGGCAAGCCGGTGCTCGCCACCGAGGCCGACGAGCCGGTGCTGCTCGGCGCCGCGATGCTGGGCGGCGTGGCGGGCGGCCTGTATGGCGACCTGCGTTCGGCGATGGGCGGCATGTCGAGGATCAGCCGCAGCTACACGAGCGCCGAGGGCGGGATCGCGGCCCTGCACGCGGCACGCTATCGGGCCTTCGAGGCGCTGCAGCGGGTGGCGCGCGAGATTCGCTGAAGAGGCGCCGGGCTCAACATCCTGTTGTCACACAACACGTGTCTGATTCCCGGATCCCACCGTGTTTCTTCGTGTTCCGGTTCGTCGCGCGGGCTGCCCCGCCCGCGCGGCATCGACTCCCGTCATCGAAATGAAAGAACGGCCGATGCTCGAATACGCGCTGCATCCCGTCGAGGACCGCCTGGTCCATGTCGACGAGTTCTGTCGCGACCTGCCGCTGCTGCGCGGGCTGGCACGCTGCCCGCTCTGCTCCGGCGTGCTGCGCGTGGTGCAGTTGCGCGATCGCACGCACGCGCGCCGCTTCGTGCACGCGGCGGGGCCGTTCGCGCGCTGCCCGCTGGTGTCCGACGCGGTGCCGAATCCGCTCGCCGTCAATGTCGGGCCGCCGCTGACCGAACGCGCCAGGCAACTGCGCGCGAGCTTCTTCGCGCAATGGCAGCGCCACCTGCAGACCATTCGGCAGACGGCATCCGCGTTCAACGTGACGCGCTTCACCGGCGCGATCGAACACGCGGACGTGTTGAAGATGTGGGGCTGGCCGACGCTGGCGCAGCGGGATATTCCGTATGTGATGCTGGTGCTGACCGACTTCATCGCCGCGCCGGGCAACGAGAAGCAGGCGGCCTGGATCCGCTTCTGGTTCGATGCCTCGGTGCAGCAGATCGGCGATCTGGGCAAGCCGGACCGGGTGATGCCGCGCTTGTTCCGGTTGCGCTACAAGCGGCCCCGCATGTCCAAATACCCCAGCGTTCGGCATCTGATCGATTGCCAGCAGGTGCCGATGACGGCGCACGACATGGTGGACGCGGAAGCCTTGTTGACGGGAGCGGATGTGTCGGCGTTCGAATCGTTCGCCCGGAAGATGGCGAGAACGCCCGCCGAGTAAACGCGGCGCGGCCGGTTCCCGTGAATCCCGCCCCACGGGAGCCGGCCGCGCCGGATCAGCCTTGCCCGCTCAGTCTCAACCGTGCGTCAGGCTCAGCGCGTAGAACTTCACCACCGTCCCCGGCGTCGTCAGCGGCGTCCCCGACACGGCGCTCTGGTCGTAATCGCCGGCCTTGAAGTAGAAACTCTCGCCATCGAAGCTCGAGTCCATCGTGAAGGACTTCGACGTGCCGTTGATCTTCGCGGTGATCTTGGTGCCGCTCAGGCTCAGTTCATAGGTGAAGGACTTGCCGATCGTCACATTGGCGATCGAATAGGTCTGGCCCGAGCCGCCCTGGTTGGTGTCCTCGATGAACAATTGCGCGACGCCGCCGGAGGTCACCTGCAGCTCGCAGAGCGGCTTGCTCGGCCCGCTGCCCTGGAAGATCTGGCCGATGGTGGTGGTCTTCGGCACCTGCGCGACCGTCACCGTGGCGTCGAGCTTGTTGGTGCCCGAGGTGCTCCAGGTCGCGTTCTCGCGCATTTCCG
This sequence comes from Burkholderia sp. Cy-637, assembly GCF_011753175.1. Classification (NCBI taxonomy): domain Bacteria; kingdom Pseudomonadati; phylum Pseudomonadota; class Betaproteobacteria; order Burkholderiales; family Burkholderiaceae; genus Burkholderia; species Burkholderia sp. Cy-637. The sequence continues at coordinate 32,182 of NZ_VWWC01000028.1, forward strand.
TGCGCGGGTGCTGCGAGCCCGAGGTGGTCCAGCCCTGCTTCGGGTCCATCATCACCATCGAACCGTCCGACTTGTCGGTGTAGAAGTAGTACTGGTTCGTGTAGCCGGCCGCGAGGCTGTCGCCATTGACGGTCGTCACGCTGCCCGACGAGCCCGTCGGCAATTGCAGCGTCCAGGGCTTCAGGTTGAAGTTCGAGCCCGGCGGCGCCGAGGTGCTGAGGCTGGCCGCGGCCGCCGCCTGGTCGGACTGGATTTCCTGCGAGCCCGCGAACGCCGGTGCCGACACCCATGCGCCGAATACGGCCGCGACCAGGCAAGCCATCATTGATTGCTTCATGTCTCCATCTCTCCTGTTTGATTGACCGTTGATTTCCTGAATGGCGGCAAACAAGTTGTCGTTATCGTTTTTGTGATTGTCGTGCGACCCGGCTCGCGATCCTGCCGCGTGACGGGTGCCGTGCCTACTGCATGCTTCCGACGTTCGGGAACCGGCTCGCCAAGGACGATGCAGCCGCCGGTTTCCGAACGTCTCCGAGGCTACATCCATCGATTCACGCTGTAAAACGATAGAAATCTATAGTTTCCAGTGACGGAATCGATACTTGTAAGTCGCCGTAAGCATCGCTGCGAGCGAGCGGCCTCGCGCCTTCGATTCTTGTATTCATGATGAAAGGCGCGAGGCGAAGAGAAGGGCTCAGGTATAGATCGACGCCTCGGGCAAGGCGCCGGTCAGCGCATAACGGCCGACATCGCGCAGCCGATAGTCGAGCGGGTCGTGCAGCGTATGCGTGCGCGCGTTGCGCCAGAAACGATCGAGCGCGAGCGGCGCGGCGGTGGCGCGCGCGCCGCAGGCATCGAACAGCGCCTCGCCGGCATCGAGCGCCGCGCGCTGCGCGACGATCTTCGCCTCCGAGATCGCCAGCGCGACCTCGGCGCGGCCATCCGCACTCAGCGCCTCCTTGCGATCCCAGGCGGCCTGCAGGCTGCGCGCGGCGCGATCGGCCAGCGCCTCGGCCGCCACCGCCTGCACTCGCATGTCGCCGAAGCGCTGCAGCGTGTAGGGATCGTCCTGCGCATTGGCCACGCCCGAGTGAATCCACGGCCGGCCACGCGTGCTCACGTAGTCGCGCGCCTCGGCCAACGCGCCCTCGGCCAGCCCGACGAACAGGTTGGTCAGCACCAGTTGCGAAACCAGCGTGCGCAGCGTCGCGCGCGGCGTGGGCGGGGTTTCCGAGCGATGCAGCACCTCGTCGGCCTCCACCCTCACCGCATTGAACGAGACACTGCCGCTGTCGGTCTGGCGCTGCCCGATCGGATCCCAGTCTTCATGCACCGTGATGCCGTCCCGGCCGGTGGGTACCACCGCGAACACCGGCTTGCCGGTGGCCGGATCGTGCGCCGAGATCGTCATCCGCGCCGAGCCGCGCGTGCCCGAACAGAAGCCCTTGATGCCGTCGAGCCGGTAGCCCTCGCCGTCCTGCCGCGCGACCAGCCGCGTGTCGAGCGGATTGACGGCATTGCCCCACCACCAGCCCTGCTCGACGGTGCCGCGCAGGTAGCGCTCGCGCTGCGCCTCGCTGCCCCAGACATCGACGCTGACGATCTGCAGCACCTGGAAACCGACCAGATGCGCGAGCGCGCTGTCGACGCGCGCGATCGCGCGGATCGTCTGGTAGACGATCGGCCAATCGGCTTCCTGGCCGCCGAAGGCGCGCGGCACGGCCAGCGTCTGCAGGCCGAGCGCGGACATCCAGGCCTTTTCGCGCGCGGCGTGACCGCCGCGTCGGTCGCGTTCGGCGGCGCTCGCGCGCAATGCGGCGATCAACTCGCCGAAGCTGCCCGGCGCGTCGAGCGACGGGCCGGAAGCAGCGCTGGCACCTTCATGGGGTGGCGTGGCGGATGAAGGGGAATCGCTCATCGTGGAAAAGCTCTCGATCGTTTCAGGTCGGACGAATAGGGTCGAATGCGATGCGCGGCGCCTATCTCTCGCGCCACGCTCGATCTTGCCGACCGGCTGTCGTAAACACGGATATTGCCGCGGCAATCCGATGTCGGGGCGCAAGCCGGCGGCCCTCGCCGCGATGATAGATGCGCTCGCCGAGGCCCGTCCAACAAGCAATCCGCAAATGGAAATCGCCGAAACCGATATGCCCGACGGTGATCCAGAGGCACCTTCTTGATGGTTTCAGCGATTTGCAGTCTTTTTCAAAACTGCTATTCATGAATGACCGGACGGGGAAATCCGGCGCGGCAGGCAGCGAATCATCGGCAACCAGGGGCACGAACCCCATCACCAGCGGCACGACGCTCCCGCGTACGTGGCGGCGAGACCTGAAAAAATGCGAGGCTGAACATGAGCATCCAGCAACAAGCATCCGGCATTTCTCCTGCACTCCTGATCGATCGACGCAGCCGGGCTCGCACCCGCCGCGCGCCGGGCGCATTCCGGCGCTTCGCCTCGGCGGCCTGCTCGCTGCTCGCCTCGTTCTGCGTGGCGAGCAGCGCGGCACAGGCGGCCGACCTGGTGGTGCCGGCCTACTTCTATCCCTCGGGCTCGGGCGCGACTGCCTGGAACACGCTGGCCAGCAATGCCGCCTCGGTGGCGCTGACGGCCATCGTCAACCCGAACAGCGGCCCGGGCACCGCCGTCGATCCGGCCTACACGAACGTGATCTCGAAGCTTCGCGCGGCGGGCGGCAAGGTCATCGCCTACGTGCATACCTCCTACGGAAGCCGCTCGCTGTCCGATGTCGCGAACGACATCAATACCTATCTGGCCTTCTATACCGTCGATGGCTTCTTCATCGACGAGATGGCGAACGACAGTTCGGCCGCCCACGTCCAGTACTATCAATCGCTCTACAACTACATCAAGGGGCTGTCCGCCAGCTACCAGGTGGTCAACAATCCCGGCACCTATATCCCGGAGATCTACGCGAGCCTGCCGGTGGCGGATCGTTTCGTGGTCTACGAGGACAAGCAGGCGAACTACGCGAGCTACAGCGCCGCCGCCTGGCAGGCGGCCTATTCGCCGGACCGCTTCATCCATATCGTGTACAACACCAGCGCCGCGCAATTGAGCGGCGACCTGCAGTTCGCCGTGGCGCACGGCGCGGGCGGCATCTACGTGACCTCGCTGAAGCTGCCGAATCCGTACAACGGGCTGCCTTCGTACTGGTCCCAGGAAGTCGCGGGCGTCGCGGCGCTCAATCCGCCGGCGGCGAAGGCATCCAACAAGACGGCGAGTACGAAGCCTGCCGGACGAAACACACGCTGAGACGTTGGCGCCAACGTCCATCTAAACAGCCGATAAGCTGTATTTTCAAATAACAACTTATCGGCTGTATCTTGTGATTACAGCCTGCCGGCTGTATGCTGATGGCGTTCGCCATCCTCTGGCGCATCGCGCCCCTTCATCGTGAACTACCCGCTCAAGACCCTGAGCCAGATGCGGCCACTGCTGCAGGGCTTCCGCAAGGCCGCCGGCCTCACGCAAGCCGATGTCGCGGAGCGGCTCGGCGTCACCCAGCAGACTTACGCCAGGCTCGAAACCAATCCCGCAAGCGCAAGCCTCGAACGGCTGTTCCGCGTGATGCGCGTGCTCGGCATCGAGATGAATCTGAGCGACATGCAGATGCCCCAGGACACGCCCTCCAGGGGCGCCGCGACAACCCCATCCGGCAGCAAGCGCTCGTCCGGCGACAACTGGTGATCCGCGATGTCGAGAGCCTCACACCCCACTCGCCTGGTGCTCTGGATGAACGGCGTCGAAGTCGGCTACTGGGAGCGGGTACAGGGTATCGACCGCCTCGCCTACGCCGAGAGCTGGCTGGCCAGCGAGCAGCGCCGGCCGCTGTCGCTCTCCTTGCCGTTCCGGCCCGGCAATGCCCCCTACCAGGGCGCCATCGTCGCGAACTACTTCGATAATCTGCTGCCCGACAGCGACGCGATCCGGCGCAGGATCGCGCAACGCTATTCCGCTCGCGATGCATCGCCCTTCGCCCTGCTCGAAGCGGTCGGACGCGATTGCGTCGGCGCCCTGCAATTGCTGCAGCCGGGGCAGGAGCCGGACAATCTCCAGCAGATCACAGGCACGCCGCTGAGCCTGTCCGACATCGCGCACTGGCTGCGCGAGCTGCCCCGCGTGCCCGCGCCCGGTCACGATGCAAGCCGCGATCTGCGCCTGTCGATCGCCGGCGCCCAGGAAAAAACCGCCCTGCTCTGGCATCGCGATCAATGGTGGCGCCCCGACGGCAGCACGCCGACCACCCATATCCTGAAGCTGCCGCTCGGCCTGGTCGGCGGCATCGGTGCCGACATGCGCACCTCGGTCGAGAACGAATGGCTCTGCGCGCTGGTGGTCGCGGCCTATGGCCTGCCGGTCGCGCCTTGCGGCATCGGGCAATTCGAGGACCAGAAGGCGCTCGTGGTCGCGCGCTTCGATCGTCGCCACGCCGTCAACGGTCGCTGGATCATGCGGCTTCCGCAGGAAGACCTGTGCCAGGCCACCGGCACCTCGGGCTTGAACAAGTACCAGGCCGACGGCGGCCCCGGCATCGAGACGGGCATGGATATCCTCGCCGGCTCGGTCGAGGCGGAGCACGACCGCCGCCACTTCTTCACCGCGCAGCTCGTGTTCTGGCTGCTGGCGGCAGCAGACGGCCATGCCAAGAACTTCAGCATCGCGCACCTGCCGGGTGCCGATTATCGCGCCACGCCGCTTTACGACGTCCTCTCGTTTCATCCGATCATCGGCCGCCGGGCCGGGCAGATCGCGCCGCAACGAATCCGCATGGCGATGGCCGTTTGCGGCACCAACCGGCACTATGCCTGGCACGAGATCCTGAACCGCCACTGGCTTGCCCAGGGCCGACGTTGCGGCATGCCGGAGGCCACCGTGCTGCGCATCATCGAGCGCCTGGTGGCGACCACGCCACGCGTGATCGCCACCGTCAGCGCCCTGCTGCCCCGCGATTTCCCGGCCGATCTCGCCGACGCCGTGTTCGAGGGCTTGCGCAAGCAGGCCCGTAAACTGGAAACGGGCCTCTGAAGGCCCGTTTCCAGTTTCATGCGCAACGCGGCGAGCCGAACCACGGCTCGCCGCATCTTCACCGCCTCAACGCTGCGCCACCGACTGCGCGGCTGCCGAAGCCGGCACGCTGCCCACCGCGGTCGCCGGCGTGCCCCAACCGCCGCCGAGCGCGCGGATCAGGTTGACCGTCGACACGGCTTGCGCGCCGGTCAGCTGGTTCGCCTGCAACTGCGACTGCAGCACCGAGCGCTCGCTGTCGATCACGTCGATATAGGCGATCTGCCCTTCCTGGTACTGCGTGCGCGACAGCTTCGCCGCGCGCTGCGAGGCGCTGACCGCATCGCCCTGCGCGCGGATCTGGTCGTCGAGCAGGCGCAGGTCGGCCAGGTTGTCCTCCACCTCGCGGAATGCCACCAGCACCTGCTGGCGATAGTTCGCCACCTGCTCGTCATACTGCGCGCGAGCCTGCTGCACGCCCGCGGCGCGGCGGCCGCCGTCGAAGATCGGCAGCGACAGCGCCGTGCCGGCGAACGGCCCGAGCAGGAAGGTGCGGCTCGACCACATGAACAGGCTGCCGAGCGTGTTGGCTTCATAACCGAACGAGCCGGTGATGTCGAGCTTCGGGAAGTAAGCCGACTTCGCCAGGCCGATCCGCGCATTCGCAGCGGCCATGGCCCGCTCGGCCGCCGACACGTCGGGCCGCCGTTCGAGCAGGGCCGAAGGCAGGCCGCCCGGAATCCGCACGGCAACCGGCACGATCGGCGTTTCCCGGAACGAGAAATCCGCCGGCGGCTTGCCGAGCAGGATCGCCAGCGCGTGCTCGGAGGCCGCGCGACGCCGCGCGACGCCCACCGCATCGGCCTGCGCGGTCGCCAGTTCGTTCTTGGCGCGCGACACGTCGAGCTCGTTGATGTCGCCTTCGTCGAAACGGCGCTGCGCGAGCTTCAGCGATTCCTGGCGCAGGTCGACGGTGCGACGGTAGAGGTCCTGGTCCGCATCGAGCTGGCGCAGTTCGAAGTAGTTCTGCGCGACATCGGCCTGCAAGGCCAGTTGCACCGAGCGGAACAGCGCCTCGCTTTGCGCGGCGTCGGCCCGCGAGGCCTCCACGTTGCGACCGACGCGGCCGAACAGGTCCGCCTCGTAGGACACCGTGCCCTGGGCACGCCACAGCGTGGCATTGACCGGGCCCGAGCCTTGCGGCAGGAACTGCGAGGCCGAGGACGCGCCTTCGCGGGTCGGCCCGAAGCCGGCGTCGAGCGAGGGGAACCAGGCCGAACGTGCCGCGCGGGTGGCCGCCCGGGCCTCCTCGACGCGGGCCGCCGCGGCCTTCAGGTTCTGGTTCGCGTCGAGCGCCTGCTGCTCCAGTTTGTCGAGCACCGGATCGCCGAACACGGTCCACCATTCGCCGCGATGCGCGGCGTCGGCGGGCTCGGCCGGCTTCCAGGTACCGGCCTGCTCGCCGGCGGCCAGCGTCGGCGCTTCCTTGAAGGCGGCCGGCGTGGCCACCTCGGGCCGCTTGTAGTCGGGGCCCACCGCGCAGGCGGCGAGCAGCGCGGACATCAGGGCGCTGAGCCCGGCGAGCCTGGCCAGGCGCAGGATGGTCTTGTCGTTTTTCATCATCGAGTCCTCAAGCATCCGCGGCCGATACGTCATACCGCGGCGTATCCTTCTGCGCGACGTGGATCTTGCCACCCGCCAGCGTACGCAGCACCACATAGAACACCGGCGTGAGCATCAGCCCGAACAGCGTGACGCCGAGCATGCCGAAGAACACGGCGACGCCCATCGCATGACGCATCTCGGCACCGGCACCCGAGGACAGCACCAGCGGCACCACGCCCATGATGAACGCGATCGAGGTCATCAGGATCGGGCGCAACCGCAGCCGGCTCGCCTCGACGGCAGCCTGGAACGGCGTGCGTCCGTCGTGCTCGAGCTCGCGGGCGAACTCGACGATCAGGATCGCGTTCTTCGCGGACAGCCCCACCAGCACCATCAGGCCGATCTGCGTGAAGATGTTGTTGTCGCCCTGCGTGAGCCACACGCCCGTGAGCGCCGACAGGATGCTCATCGGCACGATCAGGATCACCGCCAGCGGCAGCGTCAGGCTTTCATACAGCGCGGCCAGCACCAGGAACACCAGCAACACGCTGATCGGGAAGATCAACAGGCCCGCGTTGCCCGCCAGGATCTGCTGGTAGGTCAGGTCGGTCCATTCGAACTTCACGCCGCGCGGGAACACCTGCGCCGCGATCCGCTCGACCGCCGCCTGCGCCTGCCCCGACGAATAGCCGGGCGCCGGGCCGCCGTTCACGTCGGCCGCCGTGTAGCCGTTGTAGCGCACCACCATTTCCGGCCCGAAGGTCGGCGTCACGGTGACCAGCGAGGACAGCGGCACCATCTCGCCGTTCGCGTTGCGCGTCTTCAGCAGGCCGATATCGTCGGGCTTCTGGCGGAACGGCGCATCGGCCTGCACGCGAACCTGGTAGACGCGGCCGAAGCGGTTGAAGTCGTTCACGTAGAGCGAGCCGAGGTAGATCTGCATGGTGTCGAACACGTCGGTCACGTTCACGCCGAGCTGCTTGGCCTTGGTGCGATCGAGGTCGACATTGAGCTGCGGCACGTTGATCTGGTAGCTGGTGAACAGCGGACCCAGCTCCGGCGCCTGCTGCGCACGCTTGATGAAGTCCTGCGTCGCATCGGCCAGCCGCGCGTAACCCACCGCGCCGCGATCCTCGACCTGCATCTTGAAGCCGCCCAGCGTGCCGAGCCCGAGCACCGGCGGCGGCGGGAACACGGCGACGAACGAATCCTTGATGCCCGCGTACTGCTGGTTCAGCGCGCCCGCGATGGCGCCGGCCGACAGCGCCTTGCCATGACGATGGTCGAACGGCTTGAGCGTGACGAACACGATGCCGGCGCTCGAGCTGTTGGTGAAGCCGTTCACCGACAGGCCCGGGAACGCCACCGCGCTTTCCACGCCCGGCTGCTTGAGCGCGATCGAACTCATCTGGCGAATCACCTTCTCGGTGCGATCGAGCGAGGCGCCGTTGGGCAACTGCGCGAAGGCGATCAGGTATTCCTTGTCCTGCGCGGGCACGAAACCGCCGGGCACCAGCTTGCCCATCAGCACCGTGGCACCGAGCAGCACCACGTAGATGCCGAGCATCAGCGACTTCCTCGACAGCACGCCGCGCACGCCGCGGCCGTAGTTCTCCGCGCCGCGATGGAACACCTTGTTGAAGCCGCGGAAGAAACCGCCGAACAGCCGGTTCATCACGCGCGTGAGCCAGTCGGGCTTCTCGTCATGGCCCTTCAGCAGGATCGCCGAGAGCGCCGGCGAGAGCGTCAGCGAGTTGAACGCCGAGATCACCGTCGAGATCGCGATGGTCATCGCGAACTGCTTGTAGAACTGGCCGGTCAGGCCCGACATGAAGGCCAGCGGCACGAACACGGCCACCAGGGTCAGCGCGATCGCGATGATCGGCCCGCTGACCTCGCGCATCGCCTTGTAGGTGGCTTCGCGCGCGGACAGCCCGCTCTCGATGTTGCGCTCGACGTTCTCCACCACCACGATCGCGTCATCCACCACGATCCCGATCGCCAGCACCATGCCGAACAGCGACAGCGCGTTGATCGAGTAGCCGAACATCAGCAGCAGCGAGAAGGTACCGATGATCGACACCGGCACCGCGATCAGCGGGATGATCGAGGCGCGCCAGGTCTGCAGGAACACGATCACCACGATCACCACCAGCGCGATCGCCTCGAGCAGGGTATGCACCACGGCCTTGATCGAGGAACGCACGAACTGCGTCGGATCGTAGACGATCCGGTATTCGACGCCCGTGGGCATGTCGGCCTGCAGTTCCTTCATGGTCGCGCGGACCTGATCCGAGATCTGCAGCGAGTTCGCACCCGGCGACTGGTTGATCGCCATCGCCACCGCCGGCTGGTTGTCCAGCAGCGAGCGCAGCCCGTATTCGGACGCGTCGAGATCGATCCGGCCGAGGTCGCGCAGGCGCGTGACCGCGCCGTCCGGCGCCGTCTTCACGACGATGTTGCCGAACTCCTCCTCGGTCTGCAGGCGGCCGCGCGCGTTGACCGACAACTGCAGCGGCGTGCCCGGAATCGACGGCGAGGCACCGATCACACCGGCCGCCACCTGCACGTTCTGCTCGCGGATCGCGCGCACCACGTCGTCGGCGGTCAGGTTGCGCTCGGCCACCTTCTGCGGATCGAGCCAGACGCGCATCGCGTAGTCGCCCGCGCCCCACAGCTGCACCTGGCCCACGCCCTGGATCCGCGACAGGCGGTCCTTGACGTTGATCAGCGCGTAGTTGCGCAGGTAGGTCATGTCATAGCGGTTGTCCGGCGAGATCAGGTGCACCACCATGGTCAGCGTCGGCGAGCTCTTGACCGTGGTGATACCGAGGCGCTGCACGTCCTCGGGCAGGCGCGGCAGCGCCTGGTTCACGCGGTTCTGCACCAGCTGGGTGGCCTTGTCCGGATCGGTGCCGAGCTTGAAGGTGACCGTGATGGTCACGTTGCCGTCGCTATTGGCCTGCGACTGCATGTACAGCATGTCCTCGACGCCGTTGATCTGTTCCTCGATCGGCGAAGCGACGGTCTCGGCGATCACCTTCGGGTTGGCACCCGGGTATTGCGCCTTGACGATCACCGACGGCGGCACGACTTCCGGATATTCGGAAATCGGCAGCATGAACATCGCGATCACGCCGCCCAGCAGGATCAGGACGGATAGGACTCCTGCAAAGATCGGACGATCGATGAAGAATTTGGATATGTTCATGAAAAGCTCTTTCTGGTTATGCGCGAGTGGGCCGTTTTCTCAAACGGCCATCAGGACGACGCGCGGCCGGCGGCGGGCAGCGAGGCCGCCGCGACCGGAGCCGCCGCGTCGTCGCCGCCCGTCATCGGCACCATGTGGACCTTCACCTGTTCGCCCGGGCGCACGCGCTGCGTGCCGTTGACCACCACCCGGTCGCTCGCCTGCAGGCCGCCGGCGATCACGCGCTGGTTGCCGTGCAGCGAACCGATCTGCACCTCGCGATAGGCCACCTTTCCCTGGGCGTCGACCACGAACACGAACTTCTTGTCCTGGTCGGTATTGATCGCCGCGTCGTCCACCAGCAGGGCCGGATGCGGGGCGCTGCCGTCCACCTTGACGCGCGCGTAGAGGCCCGGCACCAGGGTGCCGTCGGCGTTGTCGAAGCGCGCCCGCACGCGGATCGTGCCCGACGAGGTATCGAGCCGGTTGTCGACCGAGTCGATCACGCCGTTGCGCGAATAACCGCTTTCATTGGCCAGGCCCAGGTCGACCGGCACCTTGCGGCCGTCGCGCTGGTTGCCGATGTAGCGCAGGTAGGTCTGCTCGTCGGCGTCGAACGAGGCGTAGATCGGCGACACCGAGACCAGCGTGGTCAGCGGCGCGGCCGAGGCGCCGGCCGACACCACGTTGCCCAGCGTGATCTCGGCGCGCGAGGCGCGGCCGGTGAACGGCGCGACGATGCGCGTGTAGCCCAGGTTGATCCTGGCGGCCTCCAGCGCGGCGGCGGCGGCCTTCACGTTGGCCGCCGATTCGCGCGCGGCGTTCTGCTTCTCGTCGTAGTCGCGCTTGGCGATCGCGTTGTCGCCGATCAGGCGCTGCGCGCGCTGCCAATCGGTCTGCGCATAGCCGTCGCGCGCCTGCGCGGCGGCCAGTTGCGCGGCCGTGCGATCGACCTCGGCCTGGTACGGGCGCGGGTCGATCACGAACAGCACGTCGCCCTTCTTGACCAGGGCGCCGTCCTTGAAGTTGACCGAGACGATGGTGCCCGACACCAGCGGGCGCACGTCGACGCGCTCGATCGCCTCGAGGCGGCCCGAGTAGGTCTGCCAGTCGGTGATGGTCTTGGACAGCACGTTCGCGACATCGACTTCCTGCAGCGGCGGCGCAGCGTTCTGGGGGGCACTGGCGCTGGCGCGGATCACGCCGAACGCGCCGCCGCCGACGGCGACGACGACCGCCAACGCGGCTGCCGCGATGCGGGAGCGGGGAGTACGTAGGATGGACATGAAGATCTCCGGTTGCGTTGGAATAGGTAAACGGCTCAGGTCTGCGCCTGGAAACGGCAGGTCAGGAAGCGCACGGCTTCCTGCAGCGCGGGGGCGTAACCGCCCAGCTCCGCGTGCGTGACGTCGGGATAACGAATCACCTGGGTGAGCACGCCGGCCTCGATCAGCCGGGCGGCGTACTTCTCGGCCTCGACGTGCAGCACGTCGTTCTGCGCGGTCGCGATCAGGGTGGCCGGCAGCCGCGCCAGGCGCGCCGATTCGAGCGGCGCCGCATAAGGGTGCATGCGCTGCGCCGGCTGGGGCAGGTAGGCGCGATAGCAGGCGGCGCATTCCTTGACCGTGATGTCGGAGCCGAGCTGGCGCTCGTCGCCCATGCGCGTCATGCTCGGGTCGAGCATCGGCCCGAACAGCGCCTGCGCGGCGATCGAGATCTCGCCGCGATCGCGTGCGATGAAGGCCAGGCAATTGGCGATCTGGCCGCCCGCGTCGTGGCCGGCCACCGCGATCTTGCGCGGGTTGCCGCCGAACGCGCGCGCCCGGGCCTCGACCCAGCGCACCGCGCGATAGGCGTCCTCGGGCGCGGCCGGAAACGGATGTTTCGGGGCCAGCGAATAATCGACCGATACCACCAGCGCCGGCAGCCGCTCGGCGATGAAACGCGAAGCGAAGTCCGCGTCCGCGAGCGAACCGCGGACGAAACCGCCGCCGTGGAAATAAAGCACTACTGGCAATCCGGTCTTGTCGGGACGCCGATAAAGGCGCAATACGATGTCCTGGGCATGCCCTTCGATTTCGACATCGGAGACCGCGAGCGAGGTGCCCGCCAGCTCCGGCGCGGCCGGAGCGGAATTCAGCAGATTGCGAAAACCGGATGCATCCATGAGTCAGGCGCGAAAGCGCGTCCATTGCGAGATGGAGCGCATTCTGGGTCCGGCAGACATCAGGATAAATGCCTATAATCCGGCAACACAATTCAGGGGCCTCGAACAATCGGCGCCCGGAGCTGCCCAAAAGCCGCTCCAGACCGGCCGATCGGGGCCGAACAATACCGGAGGTAGCGATGGACCGTCTTCAAGCGATGCAGGTCTTCACCCGCGTCGTCGATACGAACAGCTTCACGAAGGCCGCGGAGACGCTGAGCCTGCCGCGCGCGTCCGTCACGACGATCATTCAGAACCTCGAAGCGTTCCTCGGCGTGCGCCTGATGCACCGGACCACGCGCCGGCTCTCGCTCACGCCCGACGGCGCCGCCTACTACGAGCGCTGCGTGCGGATCCTGGCCGAGGTCGAGGAAACCGAGGCCAGCTTCCAGATCAACAACCGCAAGCCGCACGGCAAGCTGCGGGTCGACATGCCGGGTTCGCTGGGACGGCTGGTGGTGATCCCGGCGCTCAACGAATTCCGCGATCGCTACCCCGACATCGACCTCCAGCTCGGCCTGTCGGACCGCCCCGTCGACCTGCTGCAGGAAGGCGTCGACTGCGTGATCCGGGTAGGCGCGCTGCAGGATTCCTCGCTGGTGGCGCGTCGCGTCGGCCTGTTCGAGGGCGTGACGGTGGCCTCGCGGGCCTACCTGGAACGCTACGGCGAGCCGCGCTCGATCGACGACCTGGCCGATCATCGCGCGGTCAATTATTTTTCGAGCCGCACCGGCCGCAACATCGACTGGGCCTTCCTGATCGACGGCCAGGAGGTGGAGGTCAAGATGGAGAGCGTGGTCTCGGTCAACGACGCCGACGCCTACGTGACCTGTGGTATCGAGGGCTTCGGCCTGATCCAGCCGCCGCTGTTCATGGTGCTGCCGCAACTGCGCTCGGGCGAGCTCAAGGAAGTGCTGACCGGCTACAAGCCGCTGCCGATGCCGATCTCGGTGGTCTATCCGCATAGCCGCCACCTGTCGCCGAAGGTGCGCGTGTTCGTCGACTGGGTGGCCGAGGTGTTCGACCGCTGCCCGCTGCTGAACGGCTCGGGGCGCCCGCCGCTCGACACCATCTGCAGCAAGCGCACCTTCGAGGAAGCCGAGCGCGCGCCGGTACTCGATACGCCGATGGTCACCGAATGGGTGGCCTGAGCGCCTGAACGCCGCCCGTCGGGCGGCATCGATCCTCAAGGCAAACGGGGCGGCCAACTGGCCGCCCCGTCGTGTTTCAGCGCCACGCTCGCTCAGTCGAGCAGGCCCAGGATTTCCTCATACAAGGCACGCGGCACCCTCACGCCCTGCGCGATGCTGCGCTCGCGCGCCGCGAAGCGGCGTTGCGAAGGCAGGCGCGCGCCCTGCGCGGCGATCTCGCCGAGCACGCGCTCGCCGCTCGCGCGACCGGCGTCCCGCGCGTCGCCGGCGAACACGGCCGGATCGAAGGCCAGCAGCAGTTCGCCGTGATACGGCGAGGCGCCCGCGCCACCGTCGTAGTCGAGCGATTCGGGGCTGGTCAGGTCGCCGATCAGCGCGCCCGCCATCAGCTCGACCATGGTCGAGAGCGCCGAGCCCTTGTGGCCGCCGAAGGTCCGCATCGCGCCGCGCAGCGCCGCGTGAGGATCGGTGGTCGGGCGGCCCTGCTCGTCGATCGCCCAGTCCTCGGGGATCGGCTTGTCCTGGCGCGCGTGCAACTCGATCTCGCCGCGCGCGATGGCGCTGGTCGCGAAGTCGAACACATAGGGCAGTTGCCCGTCAGGGCGCGGCCAGGCGAAGGCGATCGGGTTGGTGCCGAACACCGGCCGCGTGCCGCCGGCGGGCGCGACCCAGGCGTGGCTCGGGCACATCGCGATGCCGACCAGGCCGTGCGCGGCGATCGCCTCGACCTCGGGCCACAGCGCCGAGAAGTGATAGCAGCGGCGGATCTTCAGCGCCGCCAGCCCCTGCTGGCGCGCCGCCTCGACCAGCGCCGGCAGGCCCAGCTCGAAGGCGGGCAGCGAGTAGCCGCCGTGCGCGTCGACCTCGATCACGCTGCCGGCCAGCCGGCGCAGGCTCGGCACCGCGCGCGGATCGACGCGCCCGGTGCGCAGCGAGCGCACGCAGACGATCAGGCGGTAGATCCCGTGCGAATGGCATTCGTCGCGCTGCCCCTGCACGATCACCGCGGCGATCGCGCGCGCGTTCTGCTCGGTCATGCCGTGCCGCGTCAGCACCCGGCGCGCGAGCGTATCGACCTCGTCGAGCGACAACCTCACTTCCTCAGCAATACTCATCGACTCTCTCCAGGCCGTGCGCCGGCCTTGTTCGCGTGCCGCGGCGGCCGCGGCGGACTGTCGGCGCGCCAGTGCCACGGCACGCTCGAAAAAGAAACGCCGCGACGGCCGGAAACGCCGGCGCGGCAAGAGGGCAAACGCGGCGGGCATGAACACGGGCCCCCGTATCACTCGTCGTTGTCGAGCCGCAGCTTGGCGGCCGGCACGCCGGTGGCGGCGCCCCAGTAGTAGGTCAGCAGCGCGATCGCCGCCACCACCAGCGTATCGGCCGGGTGGCCCAGCACCCCGATCCCGCCGAAGCTGCCCAGGTAGGAGGCGAGGACGATCAGCGCGTAGAACGCGATCAGCCAGGCCGAGGAACGCACCTGCTCGCCCAGGCTCATGTGCTCGGTCGGCACGAAGCGGCGACAGGCCAGGTAGACCAGGAACAGCAGGATCTGCAGGCCGAGCAGCCAGGAGACGGTGCTCCAGCCCGACCAGTAGACGATCAGCGCGGCGACGATGAAGGACAGCGGGCCCAGCACCGCGAAGGCGCCGGCGCGAAACGGCCGCGGCAGGTCGGGCGCGGTGCGGCGCAGCGCGGCCACCGAGACGGGCGCCACCGCGTAGCTGAGCACCAGCGCCGCCGACACCACGTTGATCAGCACGTCCCAGGAAGGGAACGGCAGGGTCCAGAACACCGAGAGCGCGAGCGTGAGCCACAGCCCCGCGCGCGGGATCCCGCTGGCCTCGTCGATGCGCGTGAAGACGTTGAAGAAGGTGCCGGTCTTGGCCCAGCCATAGACCACGCGCGGCGCCGCGTTCATGTAGATGTTGCCGCAACCGCTCGGCGAGATCATCGCGTCGGCCACCACCATGTAGGCCAGCCAGCCGACCCCGAGCACCGTGGCGATATCGCGGTAGGGCAGGGAGAACGCGCGATCGATGCCGCCCCAGCCGCCGGCCAGCATGTCGGTCGGGATCCCGCCCAGGAAGGCCAGTTGCAGCAGCACGTAGATCAGGGTGGAGAGCAGCACCGAGAGGATCAGCGCGATGGGAATCGTGCGCTGCGGATCGCGCACCTCGCTGGCCACCGAGATGATCGGCGTGAGCCCGAGATAGGCGAAGATCACCCCGCCCGCCGACACCGCCATCTCGACGCCGGACAGCCCGAACGGCGCGAAGCCGGCCACCTGCAGGTTGCGCGGCTTGAAGAACACGAACAGCACCACGATCACCGCCAGCGGCACCACGAACTTGAACAGGCTGATGATGTTGTTGGCCGTCGCGAAGGTCTTCACGCTCGAGTAATTGAGCCGGAAGAACAGGCACAGCAGCGCGAACTGCAGCAGCCAGCCGAGGGTGGTCGGCGCGTTCGAGCCGGGCACGGTGAGCGCCGGGAACCAGGCGGCCGCGTACTGGCGCGCCGCCACCACCTCGATCGCGATCAGGCTGGAGAACGCGATCAGCGTGATGAAGCCCATCAGGTAGCCGAGCAGCGGGCCGTGCGAGAACACCGGGTAGCGCACCACGCCGCCCGCGCGCGGCAGCGCGGCGCCGAGCTCGCAGTAGACGATGCCGAGCAGCAGCACCGCGAAGCCGCCGAGTACCCAAGAGAAGATGCCGGCCGGGCCGGCGATGCTGGCCACGTGGCTGGCCGCGAACAGCCAGCCCGAGCCGAAGATCGCGCCGAGCCCGATGAAGGTCAGGTCGGTCAGCGAGAGTTGCCGCTGGAATTTGCCTTGTGCCATCTGTCTGTCTCCTGCCATGTAGGCCGTCCGGTCGTGCGCGCCGGCGCGTCGCCCGCCGGACGGCGGGTCACGCAACCGGAACGCAGGGACGAACGCCCGCGCCGCGCGCAGGCGATGCGCACGGTGCTCGGGGCGCCGAAGCGGCGCGGGAGGGAGAGAGCCGGGCCAGGGTGGCGGCCCGGCCGGTCGAAGCGGTTCCGGCTGCGGCGGATCGGGCGAAGCGGGCCACGCGCGCGGCGCGGGCCGCCCCGTCCTGCTCAGGTCCTGCTCAGAGGCCGACGTCGGGCAACGCGGGACGATTCGCGAGCGCCTCGGCGACGATCTTCTTCACGTGCGCGAGCGCCTCGCCTTCGAGCGCGAGACGCGGCGGACGCGTGATCGCGCTGCCGCGGCCCAGCAGTTCCTCGCACAGCTTGATGCACTGGACCAGGTCGGGACGCGCGTCGAGGTGCAGCAGCGGCATGAACCAGCGATACAGCGCGAGCGCCTCGTCGAAGCGCTTCTGCATGGCCAGGCGGAACAGCGTCTCGCCTTCCTTCGGGAACGCGTTCGACATGCCCGACACCCAGCCCTGGGCGCCCACCGCGATGCTCTCGACCACCACGTCGTCGAGGCCCGCGAACAGCACGAAGCGATCGCCGACCGCGTTGCGGATGTCGATGAAGCGGCGCGTATCGCCCGAGGAATCCTTGAAGTAGACGATGTTCTCGCAATCCTGCAGCGCGATCAGCACGTCGGGCGTGACGTCGTTCTTGTAGATCGGCGGATTGTTGTAGACCATCACCGGCAGGTCGGTGCTGGTGGCGACGGCGCGGAAATGCGCGGCCGTCTCGTGCGTCTTGGCCGAGTAGACCAGCGCCGGCATCACCATCACGCCGTCCACGCCGGCCTTGGCCGCGGCGCGCACGGTCTGCCTGGCGAATTCGGTGGTGAATTCCGCCACGCCGGCGATCACCGGCACGCGGCCGCCCGAGGCGTCGCGCGCGGCCTCGATCACCGAGATCTTCTCGGCCACCGTCATCGAGGTGTTCTCGCCCACCGTGCCGCACACCACCAGGCCCGACACGCCGTCCTTCACGAGATTGCTCATGACGCGATGCGTGGCCTCGAGGTCGAGCGAGAAATCGGGCTTGAACTGCGTGCTGACGGCGGGGAATACGCCGCTCCAGTGCTTGGCGGATTGGGTCATGTTCCAGTCTCCTCGAAGGGGAAGTCGAATCGGTGCAGCGAGTATCCGCCCGCCAAAACCTCGCGGCTTGTGACTAATTACCGGTGACGATGATGAAATCGGCACAGCCGGCAATGCCTTCGATCGGCTGACTGCGCTGTCCCGTAATGGGCGAGACGGTTCGGTATCGAGTGGTCCTCATGCGCACCGGATACCAGCCGGGGCACGCGGCGCGCGGCCGGGAACCGCCCGCGGCGGCCGCGCCGGGCGCGCATTCGAGGGCACGATCCTCTCGGATGCGATGTATTTTTGCAACGCAGCATGCCCAATGGAATCGTCAACTTCGGAGCATCACACTATTGCTCCAAATGCATCAATTCGAAAACGGCCGCCGGTGCCGGCTCGCCAGGAATCGCCGAAATCCAGTCTGGACAAGGCTTTTGCCTGACCCTATTCGCAGTACGGAAATCGATTGTTCCAGCACGACGACAATTCAATTCGCGACGGCCTTATTTATCGATGCTGCGCGCGCACCTAAATTTCACTCCATCGCGCAACCGGACCGGAAGCGCTCCCGAATCCCCAAGGAGTTGAACATGAACCGCCTCGCCCTCACCGCCGCCGCTCTCGTGCTGTCCGCCACCGCCGCTTCCGCCTTTGCCGATGGCGGCATCGGCCGCGCCGGCAGCTACGGCGACCTGCCCGCCATGCACGCGAACACCACGCAAGCCCCGCTCACCCGCGCCCAGGTGCGCGCCGAACTCGCCCAAGCCCAGCGCGACGGCACCCTGGCCCTGATGCGCAAGAGCACCTCGTATCCGCAAGGCATCGAGCTCGCCCAACAACGCGCCGCCCATTCGGAATCGGGCGCCCCGTCGAGCGAACTCGCCTCGGCCAACCGCTAAACCAGCCGCGCGCGGCCCAGGCGCCGCGCATCCCCGGCAAACCCTGTCACCGGAAGGAGGTCACGATCATGAACCCGAACGAACCGAAACCGTCGCAGCTCGACCACTGGGACCAGACCACGCCGGTCTGGATCCCGTTCCGCGCGCAGCCGCGCGGCAACGAGAGCGAGTGACACGCCGATGAAAAAACGGGCGGCCTTCGCGGGCCGCCCGTCGATGTTTCACCGCCTCGTGCCCGTCGGGCCCGGCCGTCGCTCCTCGGGAAGGCGCGACGGCCGGGCCCGATTCTTTTCAACGAGGCGCCAAGCGCGGACGAAGCACCGCGATCAGCGTGCCGGCACGCCGTCGCGCCACTCGCTCCAGTGCGTGACGATGTCCTGCACCAGCGGATTGCCGGCGCGATACAGGTTCTCGGTCGCGATCGTGAAGCCGCCCTGGTCCGCGTAGTTGAGCAGGTTGTCGACGCTGGTCTGGCCCGGGTACGGGCGATCGAAGTCGGAGCCGGTGCGCAGCACCGCCACGCGCGAGAGGTCGACCCGCTTGGTGGCCGCCGCGCGCGTGAGCGCCTCGTAAGTGGCGTTGTCTTCCTGGGCCGTCATGCAATAGGTGCCCTTGCCGTCGGTCAGGATCTTGGTCCACTGGCGCGCGCGCTCGCCGATCTTCGTGCCCGAGAACCAGGTATTGCCCGACGAGGTATCGCAGCGGACCACCGCCGGCGGCCGGTTGGCCGGCGCCGTGTCGAACTTCGCGCGCGCGGCCTGGGCCTGCGCGTTGTCGGCCAGGGTCACGTTGCGCGACAGCGCATAGGCCGCCTCGGTCAGCTTCGGATTCAGCTCGAACACCTCGGTCTTGTAGTCGAGCGGCGGCTTGTCGCTCGGGCTCTTGGTATTGATGCCGAGGTAACCGGTGTTCCAGCCGGCCGGGATCTCGCGCGCGTCGAGCTCCCACTGCAGGCTGAAGTCGACCAGGTAATGCGACCAGGCCGCCGAGCCGACCGTGCCCTGGGCCGGATCGACGCCGGCGATGCCCGAGACCAGGAAGTAGGTGCGGCGCAGGTCGAACTTCGGCGAGAAGCCCAGCGCCATGATGGTGGCCGCGGCGTTCGCATAACCCATGCCGGTGGTCACCACGCAGACGTCCTGGCGGTTGCACTGCACGTTCGGATAATCGGGCGAAAGGCCTTCCACCCTGACCTGCGTCCAGGGGCCGATCCGGTCGGTCCAGGCCTGCCCTTCCGGCCCGAACATGGTGATGATCATCACCTTGGGCGCGCGCGTGCCGGCCGCGTGGTCGGCGCCGTCCTGCGCGTCCTGGGTGGTGGCGGAGTTCTGCGCGACGGAAGGCACCGTGGCGCACGCGGCCAGCGAGACAACGGCCGCGGAAATGATCGAGCGAGTCAGCATCGTCGTTCCTTATGAATGGAGTGGTGAGAACGGCTATCGACATGCGAGGCGCGCGCGCCGCACCGGGCCCTCCGGCATGGCGCGCGCGTCGGTTTCGTCGTGACGCGGGGACACGACGCGGCCCGCGGCGATCGAGGTCGCCGTCAGCCAGGCCGCAAGCGTAGCGAACACGCGGCACGCGCCGCCGGCAAGCCCGAAGCGGCGAACGCAGGAGCGAGCGGAACCGGCGAAACCGGCCGCGAATTCGTACGACAGGATTGCGATTCTATCGGTCGGGCGCGGCCGGCCAAATTTCCGGGCGCCCGGCGCAATGAAAACGGGAGCCGCGATGGGCTCCCGTCGATGGGCGGCGACCTGCGCCGGCGGCTCAGTTCAGGGCCTCAGGTCACCTCCTCAGGTCGCCTCCTCAGGTCACCTCGATGCGCGGCGCGCCGTCGACCAGTTCGCCGATCACGGCCGCCTGCGCGAAACCGTCGGCATGGAAGCAGGCCAGCACCTCGTCGACGCTGTCTGGCGCGCAGGCCACCAGCAGGCCGCCCGAGGTTTGCGGATCGGTCAGCAGGGCCTGCGCGATCGAGGGCAGGCCGTCGCCCAGCCGTACCTCGGCGCCATAGGCGGCCCAGTTGCGCCCCGACGCGCCGGTCACCACGCCGGCCTCGGCGAACGCCTCGGCGCCGGCCAGCCAGGGCAGCGCGGCATAACGCACGCGCGCCGTCAGCCCCGCGCCGCGCGCCACCTCGAGCCCATGGCCGAGCAGGCCGAAACCGGTCACGTCGGTCATCGCGTGCACGCCCGGCAGCGCGGCCAGTTCCGCGCCGGGCCGGTTCAGCTTGGTGGTGGCCGCGATCATCGCCGCGTAGCCGGCGGCGTCGAGCTGGTTCTTCTTGAGCGCGGCCGACAGCACGCCGACGCCGAGCGGCTTGCCGAGCACCAGCACGTCGCCGGCGCGCGCGCCCGCGTTGCGCTTGACGCGCGAAGGATGCACCAGGCCCAGCGCGGCCAGCCCGTAGATCGGCTCGACCGAGTCGATCGAATGACCGCCTGCGACGGGAATACCCGCCTCCGCGCAGACCGCCTCGCCGCCCTTGAGCACCGCCGCGATGGTCTCGTGCGGCAGCACGTTGATCGGCATGCCGACCAGGGCCAGCGCCAGGATCGGCTTGCCGCCCATCGCGTAGACGTCGGACAGCGCATTGGTGGCGGCGATCCGGCCGAAGTCGTAGGGATCGTCGACGATCGGCATGAAGAAATCGGTGGTGGCGACGATCGCCTGCTCGTCGTTGAGCCGGTAGACGGCGGCATCGTCGGCGGTCTCGGTGCCGACCAGCAGGTCGGGGAACAGCGCGGGCGGCGCATTGCGCTTGAGCAGGTCGGCCAGCACGCCCGGTGCGATCTTGCAGCCGCAGCCGCCGCCGTGCGACAGGCTGGTCAGGCGCGGCGGCTGATTCGATTGCGGGTTCGAGTTCATGGCGAGGGTGTGGTGGTGGTTGGGAAAGCGCCATTATCGACAATCCGCGGCGAACGCGGGCGCGACCCGCGCCGGGCGTCACGAAACGGACACTTGGCGAAACCGGGAGCATGCTGCGATAATCCACGGCTTGCCGCATTTTGCCTCCGATTGCCGCAAGCCCGGCCGGGCTTGCGGGCAGCTAAACCGGCTCCTCGTCTCGCGCCCCCCGCCGTCATGGATCATCTGCTCGTCGCCCTCGTGCTGTTCTCCGCGCTGCTGCACGCGATCTGGAATGCCTTCCTGCACGTCAGCGAGGATCGCGTGATCCAGCTCGGGACGATGGCCGTGCCCTACCTCGTCGCCGGGGTGGCCGGCGCGCTGTGGCTGCCGGCGCCGGCCGCGGCCGCGTGGCCCTACATCGCGGCCTCGGCCCTGCTCGAGATCGGCTATTGCGTGGCGCTGCTGCGCGCCTATCGCAGCGGCGAATTCAGCCAGATCTACCCGATCGCGCGCGGCAGCTCCCCGCTGCTGGTCGCGCTGTTCGCCTTCGCCGCGCTCGGCGAACGGCCCTCGGCCTTCGCGCTGGCCGGCATCGCCCTGGTTTCCGGCGGCATCATCTCGCTCGCGCTGCGGCGCGGCCTGCGCCTGTCCGGCGAGAGCGTGCCCTATGCGGTGCTGACCGGCGTATTCATCGCCGCGTATTCGGTGGTGGACGGCATCGGCGTGCGCCTGGCCGGCAATTCGCTGTCGTATATCTGCTGGGTCTACCTGCTGTGGAACGTGCCGCAGTTCGTGCTGGTCTGCGCGCTGCGCGGCGGCCCGCGCGCGCTGCTGGCGCCGAGCGCCACGCTCTGGCGCGGCGTGGCCGCCGGCACCTGCGCGCTGGGCGCCTATGCGATCGTCACGCTGGCCTACCGCTACCTGCCGGTGGCCACCGTCTCGGCGCTGCGCGAGACCAGCTCGATCTTCGCGATCGGCATCGGCTGGTTCGCCATGCGCGAGCAGCCCACCACGCGGCGCCTGCTGGCCTGCGCGATGGTGGTGGCGGGCGCCGTGCTGATCCGGATGTAGCGCGCAGGCCGACCCATCCAGCGGCCCGGCGTGCTCAGCGATCCACCACCTTCACCGGCAAGCCGGTCTTGTACTGCACGCGGCGCAGCGTGATCGCCGTGCTGACGTCGCGCACGCCCTCGATGGTGGCCAGCCTGGACATCACGAAGCGCTCGATGCCCGGGATGTCGTTGGCGACCACGCGGATCATGTAGTCGTAGGCGCCCGTCATCAGGTAGCACTCCATCACCTCGTCGCAGCCGCGGATCACGCGCTCGAAAGCCGCCAGCGTGTCGGCCGACTTCTCCACCGCCACCGACACGTAGGCGTTGACGGGATAACCCACCTTGTCCTGGTCGAGCACCGCGACGTAGTCCTTGATCACGCCTGCCTCCTCGAGCAGGCGGATGCGCCGGTACAGCGGCGAGGGCGAGATCGACAGTTCCTCGGCCAGTTCGGCCGCCTTCACGTGCGCGTTGCGCTGCAGCGCGTTGAGGATCGTCACATCGGTCTTGTCGAGCTTCATTGGCTCCATTCCTCAATTCGACTTGAAAAATTGGCGTTTCGAGCCAGGCATGGCAGCGAATCGCACAGGTTTTGGCTGAACTGTACAGCGCTGCGCCGCTACCATTCCAGCAGTTTCGGTCCGCGAGGACGCGAACGCGAACTGTGGAGAGCAAGGATGAAGGTCGTGGTGATGGGCGCGGGCGCCGTGGGGTGCTTCTATGGCGGGATGCTGGCGCGGGGCGGCCAGGACGTGGTGCTGATCGGGCGAGCGCGGCATGTCGAGGCGATCGGCGCGCAGGGCCTGCGCTTCGAATCCGCGCATTTCGACGAGCGCGTCCCGGTGCGGGCGAGCACCGATCCGGCGGCGGCCGCCGAGGCCGACCTGGTGCTGGTCTGCGTGAAATCGGACGATACCGTCGAGGCGGCCGAGGCATTGCGCCCGCACCTGAAGCGCGAGGCGATCGTGGTGTCGCTGCAGAACGGCATCGACAACGCGGCGACCCTCGAGGCCGCGCTGGGCCGCCCCGCGATCGCCGCGGCCGTCTACGTGGCCTGCGAGATGGCCGATGCCGGGCATCTCCGGCATCACGGGCGCGGCGACCTGATCATCGGGACCGCCGCCGGCAGCGAGGCGGTGGCGCGGTGCTTCGAGGCAGCCGGCGTGCCGACCCTGGTCTCCGCCGACGTGGCCGCGGCCTTGTGGGACAAGCTGGTGCTGAACTGCTCGTACAACGCCATCTCGGCGCTGGTGCAACTGCCGTTCGGCGCGGTCAGCGGTCTGCCGGCGGCCGAGCAGGCGATGCGCGACGTGCTAGCCGAATGCCTGGCCGTCGCCCGCGCCGAGGGCGTGCGGATGGACCTCGATGCCGGCAGCCAGTACGCGCGCATTCGTCGGACTATCCCGGGCGGCCAGTATTCCTCGATGGCGCAGGATTTCGCGCGCGGCCGTGCCACCGAGATCGCGCACCTGAACGGCGCGATCGTGCGGCGCGGCACGGCGCTGGGGGTGGCGACGCCGGTCAATCAGATGCTGGTGGCGCTGATCGGCCTGATCGAGACGCGGATGGGAGGTGAGCGGGAAGCGGCGGGGACGCGCGAGGCGATGGCGGTTTGAGGGGGGCGTCAGACGTGGAGGACGTTTGCCGGAACGAGCGTCGATCGTGAGCCGTGTCAGACAGGCTGCAAAACCTGACTGTCAATACGCAGTTCTTGAGAACATAAGCTCTTGTTTCTTATAAATCTTCCTCAGTTCTCATGCTAGAGTGACTCTCGCAATTCCACCGGCATCCGGAGTCCCGCCATGAAACTCGAAGACCGCATTCGACGCTCGATATCGCAACGTGCAAGCCTGGTCGTCCTGCGCTCCGAATTCGCCAGGATGGGAAGCGATTCGCAGATCGGGCGCGTGCTGGCCCATCTGGTCGAGAACGGCGAATTGGTCAGGGTGAGCAAGGGCGCATTCGCCAAGACGCGCATCAACAAGTTCACCGGCAAGCCGACACCGGCGGGAACCCTGGAAGTCATCTCCGCGGAATTGTTCGCCAAGCTTGGAATCGAGATCAGATCGAGCCGGCTCGTCGACGAGTACAACCGCGGCGAAACTACTCAGGTTCCGGTGAGCAGCATCGTCAATACTGGCCGTCGACGCATCACTCGCAAGGTGACCGTAGGGAGTCGCACGCTGGCCTATGAAAGTCATTCCGGACGAACTCATCTCCGATATTGAAGATGCCGCTGCCGCGGGAATACTGAAAGCCCTCTCTCCCGCCGTGGCGGAGAAAGACATACACGTCACGGATGCGCTCCATGCCTTGTCTCGAATTCAACTCAGGCATGTCGCCCACCAGTTGAATCGGGCGCGGGGCAACCCGGCGCCCGCGACACTGGATGTAGCCACGCACTTGATCTTCGCCGGTGGCACCTGCCTTTCCAAGGCACATGGGCTGATCGAGCGGATGTCCGAAGACATCGACATCAAGGTCGTGCTCGATGCCATTCCACCGGGATACGCCCTGCCGCACCGGCAAGGCGACCGGAAACGTCTCGGCGACCTGCATGATGCCGTCGAACGCTGCCTGAGCGATATCGGCTTCGAATATGCGGCGGCGACGAGCGGCGACAATCCGGTTTCAAGGGACAATCGCCGCTACTACTGCCTTGCCGTCTCCTATGACGCACGATTCCAGGACGTTTCCGGCGCGCTTCGCCCGCAATTGAAGCTCGAACTCATTCATCGTCCTCCGCGGCTCCCCGTCGAGACACTCGAAATGGGCTATCTGCTCGACAGCTTCATTCCACGCGAACGACCTCATCGATTTGCGATGGCTTGCCTGTCAGCCGCTGAAACCCTGGCGGAAAAAGTCCTGTCCATGCTGCGTCGCTGTGCATGGAACTGGGACGGTTATCAGCGGGGCACCTTCGATACGGCGCTGATCCGGCATATCCACGATGTGCGATGCATCGTCGAATCGAATCCCGCCAGTCTCGAGGCCGCGCGCACTGTCTTTGCCGATCTGGTCAGGCAGGATGCCAGGGAGTTTCGAGGCCAGCATCCCCGCTTCGACACGGACCCGTTCGCGGTTCTACGACATACGCTGGACGCCGCCCGTCATCGTGAAGCGCTTCGCCGGGATTTCGACCAACGCCTGTCGCCGCTGATATACGGGGACGACAGACCGACGTTCGACACCTGCTTCGCCGCATTCGCCTCGGCCGCGCGAGAACTGCTGGCATAGTTCACGTCGATCGCTGCGCCGATGTATTCGCCTCAATCCGATTCCGTTGTCTCGGCCTGCACCGGCGTCCTGGCCATCTCCGGCCGGTTGGAATCGGCTGGCGCCTCGACGCCGGGCTCGGATTTACGCTCCCCATACAAATGCGAAATCGCCTCGTCGCAGAGATGATGCGGCGGATGCACCCAGATGGTCGACAGGAACCATTCGGGCCTGAGCCACATGAGCAGTCCGAACAGCAGCAGCACGGCGATCATGCCGAGCCACAAGGTAAGCAAATCCATGAGGAGTCCGTAAGCCAGTCGCGACACCCAAGCGGTGACACTTGGGTAACGCGCCAGGCTACCGGGCTATTCCATCGGCAGGCGCGATGGCGAAACAAAATGAGGAAGCGCGCCCGCCACCGGCGATACAGACCAATCACATCGGCGATCAGTTCGGCACCAGCCGCCAGCCGCCGCCCACGATCTCGACCATCACGCGCGCGCGCTCGTCGAGGCCCGAGTGATCGGTCGGCGTCATGTTGACGACACCCTGCGAGGTCCGCAGATCCCTGGTGTTCTCGAGCGCGGTGCGCAGCGCCGAGCGGAACGCCGCGGTACCCGGCTGGCCCTGCTTCAGCGCGACGGGAATCGCCTGCTGCAGCAACAGGCCCGCATCCCAGGCATTGCCGCCGAAGGTCGAGGTGCTGCCCGCGCCATAGGCACCGTCATAGGCGCGCCGATAAACCAGCGCGCTCGCCTTCACGGGGTTCGAATCGGGCAGTTGCTCGGCCACCAGCAAGGGGCCGGCCGGCAGGAAGGTGCCTTCGCAATCCTTGCCGCACAGGCGCAGGAAATCGCCGTTCGCCACGCCGTGGGTCTGGTAGTAGAGGCCCTTGTAGCCGCGCTCCTTGAGCGTCTTCTGCGGCAGCGCGGCCGGCGAACCGGCGCCGGCGATCAGCACCGCATCGGGATTGCGCGAGACGATCTTCAGCACCTGGCCGGTGACCGAGGTGTCGTTGCGCGCATAGCGCTCGCTCGCGACCAGCTGGATGCCGGCCTTCGCGGCCGCCTTGCCGAATTCGTTGAGCCAGCTTTCGCCATAGGCATCCGCGAAGCCGATGAAGCCGACCGTCTTCACATGATGCTCGACCATGTTCTGCACGATCGCGCCGGCCATCAGCGCGTCGTTCTGCGGCGTCTTGAAGGCCCAGCCGCGCTTGGCGTCCATCGGCGCCACGATCGAGGCGGCCGCGGCCAGCGCGATCATCGGCGTGCCGGACTGCGCGGCGATATCGAGCATCGCTAGCGAGTTCGGCACGATGGTCGAGCCGACCAGCGCGTCGACATGGTCCTCGCTGCTGAGCTTGCGTGCGTTCTGCACCGCGTGCGAGGGGTCGGAAGCGTCGTCGAGCACGATGTAGTCGATCTTCTGCCCGGCGATCTCCCTGGGCAGCAGCGCGATCGTATTCTTCTGCGCAATGCCGAGCGAGGCGGCCGGGCCGGTGGCCGAGACGGTCACGCCGATCTTCACGTCGGCCAGCGCCGGCAGGCTGACGAGCCCGGCGAGGCCGGCCAGCAGGCAGGCGGCGTGGATCGGTTTCAGCGCGGACAGGAAGGGCTTCATGCTGGGAGGCTCGTATCGAATGAATGGGCGGGACGGATCCCGGCCGGCGTCGCGCGACGCGGTACCGGCGCCCCCACTGAACGTTCGACCCGGCCCGGCTATTCCATGCGGGGAGAAAAAAGCCGCGCCGGCCGGCGCTAGCCGCCGCGCTTCGCGAACACCACCTCGTCGATCGCCTCGGCCAGCGTCTCGAAGGCCGGCCCGATCTCGTCCTCGGGCACACAGGCGTAGCCGAGCAGCAGCCCCGGCGCCGCGCGCGAGGGATCGGCGTAATAGCCGGACAGCGCGCGCACCACGATATTGCGTTCGAGCGCGGCCTGCGCCACGGCGCGATCGTCGGCGCCGTCGGGCAGGCGCATCACCAGGTGCAGGCCCGCGTCGCCGCCCACGGCCGGCAGCGCGTCGCCGTAGCGGCGCGCCAGCACGTCGAGCAGCGTCTGCCGCCGCAGGCCGTACAACGCGCGCATCTTGCGGATGTGCGACACGAAATGCCCTTCCGCGATGAATTCCGCCAGCACCGCCTGCTGCAGCAGTTGCCCCTCGCGATACAGCTCGGCGCTGGCGGTCGCGAAGCTTTCGGCCAGCGGCTCGGGCGCCACCAGGTAACCCACCCGCAGCCCCGGGAACAGCGTCTTGCCGAAGCTGCCCACGTAGATCACCTGCCCGCTGCCGTCGAGCCCCTGCAACGAGGCCAGCGGCCGGCTGCCGTAGCGGAATTCGCTGTCGTAGTCGTCCTCGATGATCCAGGCGCCGTGCTGGCGCGCGTATTCGAGCAGCATGCGCCGCCGCGCGAGGCTCATCACCATGCCGAGCGGGTACTGGTGCGAAGGGGTGACCAGCATCAGCCGGGGCGGCGTGGCGAGATCCTCGGCGCTCGGCGCGATGCCTTCCTCGTCGACGGGGATCGGCCGCGTGGTCAGCCCCGAGACGTGCAGCACGCTGCGCACGCCCCAGTAGCAGGGATCCTCGGTCCAGATCACGTCGCCGGGATCGGTCAGCAGGCGCGTGGCCAGGTCGATCGACTGGTGGATGCCGGTGGTGATCACGATCTGCTCGGGCGAGCAGCGCACCGAGCGCGAGGTGCGCAGGTAGTCGGCCAGCGCCTCGCGCATCGAGGCGAGCCCGCCGCCCGGCGCGTAGGTCAGCAGGTCGGGCCGCAGGCGGCGCCAGTATTTGTTGTGCAGGCGGGTCCAGACCCGGGCCGGAAAGCGCGACACGTCGGGCACGCCCGGCATGAAGGCGCCGCCCTGCCGTTTGGAGACCCCGGCGCCGGCCACCAGCCGCGCGCCGCTTCGTCGAAATAGATCTCCGAATAGCATTCGTCGGAGGCGATCACGAAGCCGTGGCGGTCCGACAGCGCGAACAGCTCGCGCCAGTCCTCCAGCG